>NZ_CP024848.1:1998974-2299636 GCF_003352005.1 Oceanobacillus zhaokaii | reverse complement strand
ATTTATGTTTTACAGCGAAGTATTAACGATGGGCATGTGTATTTGCCATTAGATTACTGTGTATCAAAGGTCCTTTTGCTGCTATCAACCAGACATGAATTGACTGCAGAAATGGTTGCAGACAGACTCGATGAATTAAATACGGAAAAGAAAGTTATCGTCCAGAATGGAAATGTTTATTTGCCTTCTCTTTATTATGCAGAGGATGGTTTTGCTTCTCATTTAAAACGAGTAATCGAAAAACAAATTGAAGTAGAAACTCCCTTAGCTGATCTATTGAAAATTACCGGTGAGATAGAAGAATCCGAAGTATTGAGTTACGGAAAAGAACAATTTGCTGCAATCGATAAGGCATTACATTCTAAAGTTATGATTCTGACAGGTGGACCTGGGACAGGGAAAACGACGGTTATTAAAGGGATATTGAAAGCATATGGGGCGATCCATGATGTTTCCTTAAATATGACAGATTATAATAATAAATCGGACTTTCCTTTTATTCTTACTGCTCCAACAGGTCGTGCTGCAAAACGATTGAATGAATCAACAGGAATACCTGCGCAGACAATTCACCGACTTCTTGGCTGGAATGGGGCGAATGGATTTGATAAAGATGAGAAGGAACAGCTCGATGGTAAGTTTCTAATTGTAGATGAGTTTTCAATGGTTGATATTTGGTTAGCAAATAACCTCTTTAAAGCAATTCCTGATGATATGCAAGTATTACTTGTTGGTGATGAAGATCAGCTGCCATCTGTAGGACCAGGTCAGGTGCTTGCTGACTTATTGAAAAGTGAGCTTATTCCTTTAGTTAGTTTAAATGAGGTATACCGACAAAAAGAAGGCTCAAAAATAATTCAATTGGCACATGAAATTAAAAATGATATGTGTACAGTGGATTCTTTGCGTAATGATACAGATTTCAGTTTTATTCCATGTAATGAATATCAAATGCTCGATGTCGTCAACATTATTTTTAAGAAAGCAAAGGAAAAGGGAATTGATCTGAGAGACATTCAAGTGCTTGCGCCAATGTATCGTTCACAAGCGGGGATAACGATGATCAATAAAGAACTACAGCAATTGATTAACCCGAAGACCAAGACGAAACGTGAAGTAAAGTTGAATGACCTTATTTATCGGGTTGGCGATAAGGTCATTCAGCTCGTTAATCAGCCAGAAGATGGTGTATATAATGGTGATATTGGCGAGGTTGTTGCGATATTCAAAGAGGATGAGAACAAAGAAAATGTGGAACAGATTGTTATTGCTTTTGATGATCGAGAGGTTGTTTATGTAAGGAAAGACTATGATAATTTTATGCACGCCTATTGCATCTCCATTCATAAGTCTCAGGGTAGTGAGTTTCCTATCGTCGTCATGCCTGTCGTCTCAACTTACAATCGCATGCTTAGGAAAAATCTGCTTTATACTGCAATTACTAGAAGTAAAGAATCATTGATTATTTGCGGAGAAATACAGGCATTTTTTAAGGGAATCCAAACAGTTGATACAAATAATCGTTTTACATCGTTAAAAGAGCAATTAGCAATGAGAATAGAGGAGATTTCACAGCCATCAGCTAATAATAGTGAAGATGAAGAGATATCTCCTTATGACTTTATGTAAGTCAAAATGTATAAAATAATGAAAAACGGGTAAGCATAACATCATAATGTATTTTATAAATGAGGTGTGATGATATGCGATGCCCGAATTGTAATGGCAAAGATATTGGTAAAATTGGTTCACAAAACTATTATTGCTGGACATGTTTTGTAGAAATGACAATCTTAAATAATGAGTTAACCCTACATCAAATTGAGGCAGATGGTAGTTTAAGCTCGTTAAATGATCTATTTACAGAAGAACAACGGAAATTACAGTAACCATCCTTAGATTTAGAATGCATAACGAAGGAGGGTTACTCTATGTTTCCAAGAAATAAACGACTAAATTATTTATATTGGATTATTACTGGAATTCTATCTATCCTGTTTATCTATTTACTTGTGAAATCCTTCCCATTCTATAGTATCTTCTTTTCATTTCTTTGGAAATTGTCCATCCCATTCTTAATTGCAATACTGATTGCTTATCTCTTGTATCCAGTTATAAAAAAAATCCACAGCTATAATATTCACAAAGGACTTGCTATCTTATTTATATATGTACTCTTCTTTGGTGGCATTGCCTATCTTATCTATCGAGTATATCCAGTGATTGTGCTGCAGGTAAGAGACCTGGCAAATAATTTCCCAAAAATGACTGAAATGTATGAAGGAATGGTATTGAACGTTTATGAGTATACATCCTTTCTTCCAGAAACCGTGCATGATAAAATGGACCAGCTCATTTACAGGTTGGAAAATTCTTTAGACAATGTGCTAACAAAATTAGTTGGCGGTTTTACTAGAATATTTGATATGGTACTAGTTATCACCGTGATCCCTGTTCTTGTCTTCTACTTTATAAAGGATTATGACAGGATGAAAGCGTACTTTAAACAATTTCTTCCTAATAAATATTGTGAACCGCTAAGTAAGATGGTACATGCTATCGATGCAAATTTAGGAAGTTATATACGAGGCCAGTTACTAATTTGCCTGATTATAACCATTATTACCCTGTTTACGTTTAAATTATTACATATGGAATACGCTTTATTACTTGCGATTATTTTAGGAATAACCAATCTCATTCCTTATTTTGGTCCTATAATTGGTGCTATTCCTGCTGTTGCGATTGCGGCTACAAGTTCAGGTACCTTAGTTATTTTTGTACTTATTGCTGTTTTCGCAATCCAGACAATTGAAGGAAATTTATTGTCACCGTATATTGTGGGGAAAAGTATTGCAATTCACCCTGTAGCAATAATCCTCGCAATATTAGTAGGGTCTCAATTGTTTGGTATAATTGGACTGATCTTAGCAGTTCCTATCCTGACAATTTTAAAGGTAATTATCAAACATATTTGGGACTTCCGGCTGAACCATTGACATTATGAGGGAATTTTTTTATACTGTAAGAAATAATGCTATATAATTCAAATATAAATAAACGTTGATAGTGATAAGTACATGAACCTCTATTTTAAGAGAGGGATTTCCTTCTGGCTGCAAGAAATCCTAAATAAGAGACATGGAAAGCTAAACTGGAGTACGGTTAATTCCCGTCGGTTTCATACCGTTACAATGATAAAGTGATGAATAATGTTGAATTATTCATAATTAGGGTGGTACCGCGAATAAATCTCGTCCCTGCGTATAAGCAGAGATGGGGTTTTTTTGTAGTTTAGGAAAGTATAAAACTTCCAAACCGCATTAGTGCAACTTAAATTGGAAAATAGGAGGATATCAAATGAAACGATTAAATTCAGCTGAAGTAAGACAATTATTTATTGATTTCTTTAAGGAGAAAGGACATCGCCAAGAACCAAGTGCATCACTTGTACCAAAGGATGATCCTACATTACTTTGGATTAATAGTGGGGTTGCGACATTGAAGAAGTATTTTGATGGTCGAGTAATCCCGGAAAACCCAAGAATTGTTAATGCACAAAAATCAATTCGAACAAATGATATTGAAAATGTAGGTTATACTGCAAGACACCATACTTTTTTTGAAATGCTTGGTAATTTTTCCATTGGTGATTACTTTAAACAAGAAGCAATTGAGTGGGCATGGGAATTCTTAACAAGTGAGAAATGGCTTGCACTTGATGCAGAATTATTATCTGTTACTGTTCATCCCGAAGATGATGAGGCGTACAATATTTGGCTGCATGAGATTAAACTGCCAATAGAGCGAATTATCCGCTTAGAAGAAAACTTTTGGGATATTGGCGAAGGACCGAGTGGACCGAATACGGAAATATTCTATGACCGTGGCGAAAAATACGGAAATAACCCGAATGATCCTGAATTATATCCTGGTGGGGAAAATAACCGTTACTTAGAAATTTGGAATCTCGTATTTTCCCAGTTTAATCATAATCCGGATGATACGTATACACCACTTCCTAAGAAAAATATTGATACTGGTATGGGACTTGAACGAATCGTGTCTATCATTCAGGATGTACCTACGAACTTCGAAACCGATTTATTTATGCCAATCATTAAGAAAACAGAGGAATTGGCAAATGTGAAATATGGTAAATCGACAGAAAGTGATACAGCATTCAAGGTGATTGCAGACCACATTCGTACCGTTAGCTTTGCAATTGGTGATGGTGCTATTCCATCGAATGAAGGCAGAGGATATGTTCTAAGAAGATTATTGCGGAGAGCAATTCGTTTCGCGAAGGAAATTGGAATTGAAAAGCCATTTATGTACGAATTAGTAGATACAGTTGGCGAGATCATGGAGAATTTTTATCCACAAGTGACAAAACAAAAAGACTTTATTAAAAATATTATCAAAGTTGAAGAGGAACGTTTCCATGAAACACTCAACGATGGTTTGGAAATTCTATCCACTGTAATCGAAAAAGAAAAAGCGGCTGGAAATACTATTTTTCCGGGGAAAGAAGTATTCCGTTTATATGATACGTATGGTTTCCCTAAAGAATTAACTGAAGAGTACGTAGAGCAGCAAGGATTTACAATTGATGAAGATGGTTACAATACAGAAATGGAACAACAGAGAGAACGTGCTAGAAATGCACGCCAAAAAGTAGATTCCATGCAGGTTCAGGACAGTATATTAGGGGATCTTAAAGTCGATAGCGAATTTATTGGTTATGATCAATTGGCAGTTGAAACGAAAATTGAAATCCTAATCAATGGCAAAGAGACGGTTGAAGTAGCGAAGAAAGATGATGAAGTATATCTGTTTTTAAATAAAACACCATTTTATGCTGAAAGTGGTGGACAAACGGCAGATCATGGCTGGATATATACAGACACTGCATCTGCATATGTTGAAGATGTACAGAAGTCTCCAAATGGACAGAATATCCATCGTGTAATTATTAAAGATGGCGAATTAAAGGTAGGGAGTACTGTAAATGCAATGGTGGATTCAGAATTCCGTTCATCCATTATCAAAAACCATTCTGGTACCCATTTATTACATCAAGCATTGAAAGATGTACTAGGTACACATGTTAATCAAGCTGGTTCTTTAGTAACTCCAGAGCGACTGCGCTTTGACTTCTCACATTTCAGTGGAGTTACGAAAGAAGAATTAGACCGTATTGAGCATATCGTTAATGAGCAGATTTGGGCTGCATTACCTGTTGCTATTACAGAAGAGAAGATTGAGGATGCTAAAGCCATGGGTGCAATGGCATTATTTGGTGAAAAGTATGGCGACGTCGTTCGGGTCGTAAAAATGGGCGATTATAGTCTCGAATTATGTGGTGGATGCCATGTCCAAACAACGTCGGAGATTGGCCTGTTTAAAATCGTTTCTGAAAGTGGAATTGGTGCTGGAACAAGAAGAATTGAAGCTGTCACAAGTAAATATGCGTATGAATTCTTAAATAAAAAGGTGGCTGTATTACAAAATGCAGCACATTTATTAAAGACGAATGAAGACCATGTACCAGAAAGAATAGAGGGACAGTTCCATGAACTAAAAACACTGCAAAAGGAAAATGAATCATTAAGTGCGAAATTAGCTAATTTAGAAGCTTCATCTATCTTGGACCAAATTGAATATATTGATGGAATTCCTGTTTTAGCACAAAAGGTAAACGTTAAGGATATGAATCAGTTGAGAAATATGTTAGATGATTTAAAGCAGAAGCTTGATTCAGGAATTATTCTTTTGGCTGCTGAAAGTAATGGGAAAGTACAGCTTGCAGCAGGTGTGTCGAAAGATTTAATCGACCAAGGCTATCATGCAGGCAACGTTGTTAAGAAAGCGGCAGCCGTTTGTGGTGGCGGTGGTGGTGGTCGTCCAGATATGGCTCAAGCTGGTGGTAAGGACCCTGCGAAGATAACGGAAGCCCTAGATGTTGTTAAAGACTATGTCAATGAAATTAGTAATAAGTAATAAATTTGTCTCATTTTAGCAAAAAAAATATAATATTGTTGAAAAACATGGTAAGATGGATGCAATAGGTTTTACTAGTTCGTCAAGCCTAATATTTTTGTTTGGTAGTTAAGAAAGGATAAATCCTTTCTTACTACATAAGTACAACTAAGGCTGTCACCCAAGAGCTTGGTTAAACCTTAGTTTTCTAAATATTAATGAAGGCTACAGTCGCCATTAATTTAATGAAATAATGGGCCAGTACCTTGGAACGGGGTGTCAAGATGAGTTCAATTGATAAAACGATGAAATTTAATTTTTCAGAAGAACCATTCGATCAGGATATAAAAGAAATTCTTTTTACGGTTCATGATGCATTAAAGGAAAAAGGATATAATCCAATTAATCAAATTGTTGGTTATTTATTATCTGGAGATCCGGCATATATTCCTAGGCATAAAGATGCTCGAAATTTAATACGAAAAGTAGAGAGAGACGAAGTAATCGAGGAATTAGTAAAAGTTTATTTAAGAGAAAAAAAGGCGGATTAAATGAAGATTATTGGGTTAGATGTAGGTTCTAAAACCATTGGAGTTGCGGTAAGCGATGCATTTGGTTGGACTGCGCAAGGCAAAACAACTATACAGTGGGACGAAAATGATATACATTCAGCAGATGAAGAATTAGGAAAAATAATAAAAGAATATGAAATTGAAAAAGCTGTCATTGGACTTCCTAAAAATATGAATGGTACAATAGGTGAACGCGGAGAAGCGTCACAACGATATGCAGCTCATATTGAAGAAATCTTCCATATCCAAACAGACCTTTGGGATGAAAGGTTAACAACAATGGCTGCCGAAAGAGTGTTATTGGAAGCCGATGTGAGCAGAAAGAAAAGAAAAAAAGTAATCGACAAAATGGCCGCTGTCATAATTTTGCAAGGTTATTTAGATCAAAAATAAAGGGCTTAACAATTATTGATTTATGCGTTGCCGAAGGATAGCAATACTGCTATATTAGCAATAGCAACTGTCCATGCATATGAATTCTAAAATAAAAGGGGTGAAAGAAATGGCAATTGAAGATAAAGAAAGAATCATTGTACCAGACGAAAATGGTGAGGAGCATCTATTTGAAGTTCTTTTTACATTTGATGTTGACGAAACGAATCAGTCTTACATTGCGGTTGTTCCAGTAGAGCAATCAGAAGATGAAGAAGTAGAAGTATACGCATTCCGTTATGAAGAAAATGGAAATGATGATGATGATCTTGCATTATTCCCAATTGAAACAAATGAGGAATGGGATATCGTCGAAGAAATGCTTGCTACATTGGCGGACGAAGAAGAGGAGTAAGATTACCAAGATTACCTAAAAGCTGATGTCAACTACGACATCAGCTTTTTTATTTTCTACAATTATTGTTGGAAAATCGTTAAAATAATGGATTATCATGTCTTTTTTTAGTATAATGAGTCGGATGAAAGGGGGATATTGCATGTCCAAAAAAAAAAGTGGTGGGAATTTTAGAGACGATCTAGTCGCACGAAGTAATGAAGCGAGAACCGTAAGAAAAATTGTGTTTATGATATTAATCGTTCTAATTATAATTCTTGCTATCGGTGGTATATCAGGATTTCTTTATGTTAAGTCTGCATTAGAACCTGTAGACCCATCTAGTGATGAAAGTATAAAAGTAGAAATACCAATAGGTTCATCCAGTACAACGATTGCAGATATTCTTGAAGAAAATGGTATTATTAAAAATGGACTGATTTTCCGTCTTTATTTAAAACTGAATAATGAAGGAGACTTTCAAGCAGGGGAGTATACCTTTACTCCTGCACTTACTTTAGATGAAATTATCCAATCGCTTAAGACTGGGAAGGTAGTGGCCGAACCAGTACACAGAATCACAATTCCAGAAGGACTTACTGTTGATCAAATTGCTGGAATCTACGCAGAAAAATTGAAAATTAACAAAGAAGATTTTCTTAAAGTAGTTAATGACAAGGCATATATTGAAAAGCTTATCGATAAATATTCCACGATTTTATCAGATGATATTCTGAATGAGCAAATCCGAACACCTTTAGAAGGTTATCTATATGCTTCTACTTATGACTTCTATGAAGAAGAGCCTACAATTGAATCAATTGTAGAAGCGATGCTGGACCGTACGTTAACCGTGTTAACTCCTTACTTAGAAGAAATAAAAGAAAAAGAGTTTACGGTTCATGAGGCTGTCACGTTTGCTTCGTTAGTGGAGAAAGAAGCGAGTAATGAAGAGCAGCGGAATGAAATATCTAGTGTATTCTATAATCGATTGGAAACGGAAATGCCTTTACAAACAGACCCAACGGTATTATATGCACTTGGAGAGCATCAAGAAAAAGTATTATATAAGGATTTAGAAGTAGATTCACCATATAATACATACAAAGTACAATCATTGCCAATAGGTCCGATTGCTAATTTTTCGGAGAGTTCTTTGAATGCAACCCTCAATCCTGTTGATTCGGATTATCTATATTTCTTACATGATAGCGAAGGGGATATCCACTACGCTGAAACCTATGATGAGCATCTAGAGAATAGAGATAAATATATTAATTAAGATTGTGGATTATTAAGAAACAAAATGCAAACTTCAGATCCACAGCTTAGGCTGTTACCTAAAGGGGTAGGTACGGCCTAAGTTTTTCTAAGAAAGAGGTCTTAAAAATGGACGAGCAATTAAAACATTACTTGGAACAAACCCTACCTACTCAACAAGAGTGGGTTTTACAGCTTGAAGAGCAAGCGATTCGGAATCAGATACCAATTATGGATTCGGTAGGAATTAATTTTTTGATGCAGCTAATTCGCATAAAAGAGCCGAAACGAATATTAGAGATTGGTACAGCGATTGGTTATTCAGCATTAAGAATGAATGAAGCATATCCTGAAGCCGACATTACAACAATTGAACGTGATGAGCCACGCTATAAACAGGCGCTTGAAAATATCAGAATTCAAGAGAAACAAGAAAAAATTCACGTTATATTTGATGATGCTTTGATTGCAATGGAAAAGCTCATTGAAACTGGAGAGCAGTTTAATTTCATTTTTATCGATGCGGCAAAGGGGCAATATAAGCGATTTTTTGAACTTGCTAACCAGCTTTTAGCCGACTCAGGGTTAATCATTACAGACAATGTACTATTCAGAGGGTATGTTGCAAGTAGCGATACAGATAATATCCCGAAACGCTACCGAAAAATGGTTGAGAAATTAAGAGATTATAATACATTCATCATGAATCATCCTAATTTCACCTCTTCTATTATTCCAATAGGTGATGGCGTTGCAGTTAGTGAATATTTAGGAGGTCAGAACGTTGAGCAAAGATAAACCAGTAGTGATTGGTGTCGCAGGTGGAAGTGGAAGTGGAAAAACTTCGGTTACCCGTTCCATTTACGAACAATTCACGGATAAAACCATACTTGTTCTTGAACAAGATTATTATTATAAGGATCAAAGTCATTTAGCATTTGAAGAAAGATTGAATACAAACTATGACCATCCCTTAGCATTCGATAATGACTTGCTTATCGAGCATCTAAATGATCTATTAAATCAGAAGTCAATCGATAAGCCTGTATATGATTATAAAAATCATACAAGATCAGCCGAAGTAATCCATGTGGAACCAAAGGAAGTTATTATTGTAGAAGGTATTCTTATTTTAGATGATGCGAGACTTATGGATTTAATGGATATTAAAGTGTTTGTTGATACGGATGCTGATTTACGCATCATTCGCCGGTTATTAAGAGATATTAAAGAGCGAGGCAGAACTCTCGATTCCGTAATCGATCAATACCTTGACAATGTAAGACCATCACATTTACAATTTATTGAACCTACAAAACGGTATGCAGATATTATCATCCCTGAGGGTGGCCAAAATCATGTTGCAATCGATATTTTAGCATCCAAGATTGAAAGCATAATAGCAAAAAATCGGAAAAGATAATTAAAAAGTATTGATTAATTATTTAAAGTCTGCCATAGTATGGAATAGTATATTTATTTAGTGTTATATATGAGCGTGTTTATTACACTGCTCGTTTGTTTATGAAGAGTGGAAAAGGAGTGTTTTTAATGGCTGTAGAGAAAAGTTATTATATGACTCAAGAGGGAAAAGAAAAATTAGAGAAAGAATTACATTTTTTGAAAACAGATCGCAGACAAGAAGTAGTAGAGCGTATTAAAATTGCTCGTGACTTCGGTGATCTTTCTGAGAACTCTGAGTATGATGCAGCGAAAGATGAACAGGCTTTCGTGGAACAGCGTATTACACAAGTTGAGAAAATGATTCGTAATGCAATCATTATTGAAAATGATAATAATAATCCGAATGTAGTATCATTAGGTAAATCTGTTACATTTATCGAATTGCCAGATGGTGATGAAGAAACATATACAATCGTTGGAAGTGCAGAAGCAGACCCATTTGAAGGTAAAATTTCAAATGACTCCCCAATGGCAAAAAGCCTAATTGGCAAAGAAATTGGTGAAGAAGTAGCAGTAGCAACTCCAGGTGGAGATATTCAAGTTAAAATCGTGAAAGTAGATTAAATAACCAAAAAAAGCGAGGGGATTTCCCTCGCTTTTTTAATCTATTGAATATCATATTCCTTAGCATCCGAATCAACGACAATGAAATATTCATTCTCATAACCGTCTAACAACCATTCCTTAGCAACTTCATCATAGACAAGAGTCATCATTCTTGAACGTGTATAGTTGTCCCTTTCTGTATCTCTAAATAACCAGCCTATATTGCCGTTTGGTTCATGGAATACATAATGTGCTTCTAAAGTTACACTGTATTGATCTGATTTTTCATCGTATATTGGATTGGAAATTCTTGCAAAATCGTAGGTCGCTTTGATTAACTTACCACTATATTCGGGCTCTTCACGTTCTACCTTAGCTAAATTTTCAGTAAATGCAGTCTTCAAATTATCTGTCACGTTTTTATCGAGCTTTGAAGCGTCTTTCTCTGTTAATGCGACATGATAGCTGGCAATCATTTCATTAAGCCGCTCCATAATTTTGTCTTGCTCTTCATCGTTAAAAACAATTAATTTATCGAAATTTAAATGGTTATCGTCCGTAATAACTTTTTCTTCACTTTTTACATGCCCCCATGGATATTCCTTGTCAATTTGCAATGTAACAGATTCATCATTTGGAAATGTGCCGATTACTTGTTTTCCTTCATCGAGCGTAATATCAGATTCCTCACCATTAATATACAATTGCGCATCAGATACAACAGAATACACCGTTGTTTCCGCAATTGGCATTTCGAAAGAATGTCCAACCGCTTCTTGACCCATTGCAAATAGGCTCAATGTTTCTTCCTCTTCTAATGTCACATATGTATTATTAAACACCGCTTTTACAGTATATGCACCAGGCATATAAGGTCCGAAGCTAGTATTCTCCTCAGTTGCTTCGACTTCCTTATCGTTAATATACAGTGTGGTATACTTATTTTCTTCATCTAGATACAGTTGAATATAACCAGGAATAACGACTAGCTTATAATCATCAAAAAACAGCCATTGCTTTCCATCCTGCATGACATTAATTGTCGCATATGTTTCATCCTGATATGCTGTACCATTGATCTGATTAGCCGTTGAATTAATGAATTCAACCTGGTCATTCAGTCGAGACTTTAGATTCCCAAAAGCATCTGGATTATCCAGCAGATAATCAATTAAAATCTTTGTATTTTCTTCAGTTATCTCAAGTGATTCAGTACTCGAATGTAATAAATCTACAAGTTCATTTGCATCATGATCGTTAACTGCAGTTTCAAATGCGGATACAACTTGTTCAGGTGAAAATCTGTCCTTCCCTAGGAAAAAAACAATGATGACTGCTAGTATAATCAACGTAATAATACTAGAAAATAGTATCATTATTCTCTTTGAACTTTTTTTCTTTCCATGCTGTAGCTCCAAATTTGCACCACACTCTGGGCAAAATTGTCCATCTTTCTTTACATTATGGCCACAATTTTTGCACTTCAACGTAATATTCCACCTTTCTTAAGAAAAATAGTAAATAATTATCCATATCATAACATAGGAAAATGAATTAAAAATGCAACTATTAGACTGTTTATCTAGTATTTTATTGGGCTACGTAGTTCGAGATTGCTAAGAAGTTTAAAGATTCTTGAAGTAAGAATAGTAATTTTAATAAAAAATATGTTAAGGAATTGTTAAGGTTATGTTACAATCCCGGAATATTTGATTACAATTTCAAATCATAGGAATATATACCCGCGTAATTCGACATATAATTCACCATATCTACAAATTTTCCTACTAATCGATATTTTTAGTTAATTTTATAGAATATATTATTATTTCCTTATGTTGGATATGAAAATGTGAAAAAGCACTAAAAGGCGGATGAAATGACTGTTTTCAGTGTTTGATATTCGTATAACGGGAAAAATGCATGTTGTTAAAATTTAAATATCTTAATTTCAAGATAAAAATCCATACGAAATTAGGGATAAAGAACTGTTTTTATATATTCCCCTTATTTTTTTGTGACAGATTTAGTAATATTATGTGAGGGAAATTTGAAAAACGTAGTTACAAAGTGTGGTGGAGGTGTACAGATGAAGAAATTAAGGATTGTAGTTGCAGATGAAAATTTAGATTATGTAGAATCATTGGCATCCTACTTACGTACTGCTGAGGAATCTTCAAGATTTATTGTTACATATTTTACAAGCACAGAAAAATTAGAGCTTTATCTAGATCAAGGGGAAAGTATTGATATATTACTCATCAGTCCAGGAATTTATCATACTAATTTGAAGGTACTGAATGATACGAGCTTTATTTTCCTAGATGATGACAAATTAACAGCTGGGAGCACAGAACATAATTCCGTTTACCGTTACCAACGATTGGGGCAATTGGTTTCAAACATGCTTGCAATATATTACGATCGAAACCAAACAGCTGGAAAATACTTAGCGAGAAGTAAGCAAACGAAAGTATTGTCTGTATATTCTCCAGTAGGAGGCGCGGGTAAAACGACAATAGCTGTTAATTTATCGAAGCAGCTAGCATTAAACAATGCAAAGGTCTTTTATTTAAACCTTGAACTGATAAATACAACAAGTCTTTACTTTAGTTCCAGCGAGGATAACCCATCCTTACAAATTTTTTATTACGTAAAAGCAGAGTCACCACAGCTTTTATCCAAGATTGAAGCATTGAAGAAATATGACCCGTACTCAATGGTTGATTACTTTGATATCGAAATTAATGCAGATGAATTACTCGAGTTCAATGAATCAGATGTAAAGCGATTAATAAATGGAATTGTCGAGACAGGCTCCTATGACTATATCGTTATTGATTTAGATAGCTCGTTGCATGAGAGAAACATTGCCGCATTAAAAGAAAGTGATCAAGTAATTTGGCCCGTTGCAAATGACGTACAAAGTATGCTAAAAACAGAATCATTCTTTGAAGAAGAAGAGAAATTAGTTGGCAAGGAAAATATTATTAAAGACAAGTTGCTAATTCTTCAAAACAAATATTTGGATACTGGGTTGAGAACGACTAATGATTATAGCATTGTGATTGAAGGTAACCTGCCATTTATCGAAAACTGGTTAACAACACAATCAAGTATAGAAATTTTAGGGAACGACCTATTTAATCAGGAACTCCAAGGGATTATTCAATCGAAAATAATCACTGGGGGAAGGAGTGCAACGAGCATTGGATAGTGAAGTTGTTATAAAGGATTTAATCAAACAATTGCGTGAAACGCTAGATTTAATGCATTCCATTAAAAATGAAGAACTAAGAGAATATGTTGAAGTAGCTGTATTTAAATATGCAAAAGAAAACAAGATCAAATCAACAGAAATAAAATATTTAGTGGAACGAATTTACAACTCCTTCCGAGGTTATGATGTTCTCCAGCCACTTATAGATGATAAAACGATTACCGAAATTATGATTAATAATCATAAGGAAATATTTATTGAACGGTACGGCTCTACAACTCAAGTTGATATCCAATTTGAGAGTCAGCAGAAGCTGGAGGATATTATCCAATCAATCGTTTCCAAGGTTGATAGGGTTGTAAACGAATCTTCACCAATTGTTGATGCTAGATTGCAAGATGGTTCTCGGGTAAATGTTGTTTTACCTCCGATTGCCTTGAAGGGCCCCGTTATCACTATCCGGAAATTTCCTGAGAAGCCACTTACGATTGATGACTTAATCGCATATGACACTATTACCCAGGAAGTAGCAGAATTCTTAGAGAAGCTTGTTGTTGCGAAATACAATATTTTTATTGGCGGTGGAACAGGTTCAGGTAAGACAACCTTCCTAAATGTATTATCCAACTTTATTCCACAAGACGAACGAATTATTACGATTGAAGATTCAGCCGAGCTGCAAATTAAAAATGTTCCAAACTTAGTTAGCTTGGAAACGAGGAATGCAAACACGGAAGGAAAAGGAGAAATCACTATCCGTGAACTCATCAAAACATCACTTCGGATGCGTCCTGACCGAATCATTGTCGGTGAGGTTCGTGGTGGAGAAGCATTAGACATGCTGCAGGCGATGAATACTGGTCATGATGGCTCTCTATCAACCGGACATGCCAACTCAGTGAAGGATATGCTCAGCAGGCTAGAAACGATGGTATTGAATGGTGCAAATTTACCGGTAGAAGTAATTCGTAAACAAATCAGCTCTGCAATTGATATTATGATTCACTTAACGCGCTTGCGTGACAATTCGCGAAAAGTTGTAGCAATCAGTGAAATCATCGGAGTCGAAAATGGAGAGGTAATTCTAAACCCTTTATATGAGTTTGTTGAAGAAGGGGAAGAAGATGGCAAAGTTATCGGTTCTTTAAAAGCGACTGGCAATCAGCTGAAAAATAAATCAAAAATCCAGCTTGCAGGGGTCTCCGTTGAAGTAGAAGAGACAAGGGGGTGATTTATTGACAGACATTCTATTAATTATTATCCTATTGGGTTTAGTTGGAGGTTATGCCTTCGCTGTTGCAAAGAGGAAAAAACGAGAAGCTAATTCTACTTTAACATCTACTAATATTGAACAGAATAAAGAATTAGAACAACTTAAGAAGAAACATTTTATGGAATATATGCAGGCGAGAACAAGCAAGCAAGTTGAAGGGCACTTAGTTGATTATTCGAAATACACTTTATCAATAAAAGAATATATATTATATGCATTGCTTGCAGTAATCTTTTTTTCCTTTATTGGCTATTTATTCTATGAAAGTATAATTGCGGTAATTATTATTGGAGCGTTAGGCTTGTTCTTTCCAAAATTTCAAAAGAAAACGTTGCTGGAAAAAAGAAAGGAAAAACTAAAGTTGCAGTTTAAAGAGGCAATTGCATCTTTATCCTCTTCATTAGCTGCAGGAAGATCGATTGAAAATAGTTTCATAGAAGTTGTTTCAGACTTATATTTACTTTATCCAGACCCGGATACTTTTATTATTAAGGAATTTGAAATCATAAATCGAAGAGTTGAAAATGGAGAAACAATCGAAAATGCCCTTTTAGATTTTAGCATTAGATCTGATGTGGAGGACATTCAAAATTTTGCTAATGTGTTTATTACTTGTAAACGTACAGGCGGTAATTTAGTTGAAGTGATCAGACGTACCTCAGACATTCTTAGTGAAAAAATTGATATTCAACAAGAAGTAGCTGTTATGATAGCTTCTAAAAAGTTTGAGTCAAGAATTCTAAGTATTGCACCATTAGGTATGATCTTATTATTAAAGTCCACAGCGGAAGACTATCTAGCGCCAATGTATAATTGGAGCAGCGGTGGCCCAATAATCATGACTATTTGTTTAGCACTTGTCATTTCTGCTTTTATTTTGGCGCAACGAATAATGGATATTAAGGTGTGATGAATCATGATAGTTTATGGGATTATAACTCTATTAATAATAGTTGTGTATTTTGTATTTTCGATAAAGGCTGGTAAGAGATATGACATCGTAATTGCTAATTTTAAAGATCAGTATCCATTAATGTTCATGGCACCAGTTTCACTATACATAATTGATAATTTGAAAATAATGGAACGTTTTTATAGCCAAATAGCAAAAATACAGCAAAAAATGATCAGTCTTTATGGAAACCGCACAGCATTGCAACATACTAGAATGTATGTTGCACAATTATTGTCTACTGTAATGGTGTGTTTACTAGGTTCATTCATATTTACATTAGTTTCCAATGGTGATCAGACTATTTTCTTTGTTGGAATAATATTTACTGTATTGATTCCTTATGCAATGATTAGCCGATTAGCAAGCCAGGAAAGAGAGCGTAAGCAAAAAATACTTACAGAGTTACCGGAAGTAGTAAATAAAATTATCCTGCTTGTAAATGCAGGTGAAACAGTGCAGCAAGCGTTAATTCGTTGTGTTACATCAACTAAAGATCCAAATTCTCCACTAATTCGAGAGTTAACAGAGACTGTAAATAAAATGGTTAGTAATGAACCATTTCATCAGGTATTGAATGATTTGAGTAAAAAATGTGGTATTCAGGAAATCTCTATTTTTACTACTACAATTCTATTAAATTACCGTAAGGGTGGAAATGATTTAATACTTGCGTTAAGAGATTTATCCCATGAGTTATGGGAAAAGCGTAAATCAATCTCCAAGACAAAAGGTGAAGAGGCGTCTTCGAAATTAGTGTTTCCGCTCATATTGATTTTCGTTGCTGTAATGATAATAGTGGGTTATCCTGCGCTTACTATTATGTAAGCACAGATAAAATAAAAAATAATATAAATTAATTAGGAGGAAGAAAATGAAAAACGTAGCTGGGAAAATTAAAAAATTCTGGAAAGATGAAAGTGGTTTGCAAACATTGGAAATGATGCTGATTATTGCTGTTATTGTTGTTATTGCATTATTGTTCAGAGATCAAATAATGACATGGATCAACAACCTATTAAGTTTTGGTAATGATCAAATAAACAACTTCACGAATTAAATGGTTCATTTGAAGGGACTTACTAAAAAAATGAATTTCATGAAAAAAAAACTATCGAAAATAATGAAGGATGATGATGGCGCCTTTACAATTGAAGCATCATTAGTATTTCCGATTCTATTGATGCTGACATTAAGTTTTATTCTTTTTGCGATTGTTATATATCAGCAATCTGTTCTTCATTATAGTGCAAATACTGTAGCTGAACGGGTAGCATTTGTTTGGGATAACAGTGATAAAGATATAGACACTGGAGCATTTGATAAATATACAACATTCGATGGTGGAGATGGTCTGTATTGGCGGTTAACTAATGACCAATACCTGTCCCAATTCGGTATTGATATTTTTTCATCTGGCGGGGCAACCATCCAAATTGGTTCAGTTGCTGGGGGTAGTTTACCACAACAAAAATTAGGGAGAATTACAACGGATATATTGCCTGCTGGAGCGACTGGCGAAGTACAATACATCAATGGACTCGCAGGCAGTGAAATCATTGTTACACTGAAAAGTCCCTTAAATTTACCCGCTTTTATTAGCGATTTATTTGGGATTAATGAAATTGAAACCCAAGTCAGTCACGTCGTTGTTGAACCGACAGAATTCATCCGAACCACCGATCTTGTTATATATGCAGTGGAATTATTAAAAGACAATTCTGGTTATATCACAAAATTTATTAATAAGAAGTAGAGGAGGGTAATTATTGAAAAATAAAGTAAAAACAGCGTTTAGACGTTTTATAGTCAAAGAAAATGGTGCTGTTTCTATCTATGTCATTATTGTTACCCTCCTGTTATTTTTATTTAATGCCGTATTAATTGATTTTGTGCGTATAATGGTCGCAGAGTATCAAGTGGAACAAGCATCTAAATCAGCGATGCGATCTGCTTTTTCATCATTTAATAAAAATGTGCAAAATAAAGGATTATTTGTAATTAATGAGGGTGCAGAATCACCGGAGCAAATATTTGAGGATGTTTTTGAAAAAAATTTGATGGTAAATGAAGATGGCTATTACAAATTTGTCGATACGACAATGGAAAGTACCTCATTTTCAGCAAATGAAAATAGATCATACTCAAATACAGAAATTGTAAAGCATCAAATACTGGAAGATATGAAATACACGGCACCAATTGAATTTGGGAAAATAATTGCAGATGGAATATTACCATACAGCTGTACTATGCAGGAAGCTGAAGTATATGTAGATATTTCAAAAGATGTAAATAAATTAGTTGCAGACAGAGACGAAGCAATGGGAAAAGCTGTCGAGCATTTAATTAAAGCACATAGTGATTTGGATGGTACAAAAGGGAAGGTTAATAATCCTTCTTCATCCACTTATCCTGCTGTAAATAATTTGGAAGATGCAAAAAAACATTTTTCTACATATATCGAGGAAGTGGACACCGCTTTTGAGAATGATCTTGAAGATTTATTAAGGGATATTTTAAAAAGTGGTAAGGACAGTGAAAAAGAGTTAAAAGAAGCCAGAAAAGATTTAATTGATGCACAATCAATTAATAAAAATATCCAAAAAAAGATTGATGATACAAGAAAAGAAGTAGATCAAAAATATGATAATTTAAGCAGCAGCGAATGCAGTGATTCTTCATTATCGACCGTTGAAAATCAATTAGAGGAATTAACAGAACAAATAAACGAGTATGTTTTAGAAGATACATTCTTTGTAAATGCAATTTCTAAAACGGATAAGGCTAAAAATAGTGTCAATGGCGGTTCGCCAGGTAGTTCAGCCACTCTAGTTCCATATGTAGATTATCAGATTACTGATTTTACTCAACTTATATCAGGTGATGGCACATTTAATGCTGCTATAAATCTAGTAAAGACATATTTTAATACTGCGCTTGATGATACAGAAGAAGTGCGAAAATATGTCGATGATAATTATGAAGAAACAGAAACTGGTGATACAGGAAATAATGGTGGTCTGAAGGATGCATTCGAAGCACTAAATAAGATTAAAGATGTAATCAATAAAGGAATGGCCTTAAATAGTGATTTCGCTAATTATACTGAATTACAATCACTAGTATCTAATTATGGCTCAGCATCTGAAAATAGCATTCAGGACTTGGATATGGATGTGCCAGAGCAAGCAGCACAGGATGCATTTGATATGATTGGCAGTTTATTCCATAACCTGGGAAACATGGCACTTGATATAAGGGATCAAACATATATCAATGAATATATACTTACTAGATTTAAATCCGATGATAAGCTTGGGTTGATGGATCCAGGAAGTTATCCTGATAATTTTCTATATATTAATAGAGAAGTAGAATATATTTTATATGGTTCCCATACACCAGGGGTAAATTATGGCTATGCTTTACTTGAATTAACCGCAACCAGATTTGCTTTCAATTTTATTGCAGCATTTACTAAAGACCCTGTAAAAGTTATCCCGCACCCTCTGCCCAAATTTTTGGCTGCAACAAGCTGGGCTTTTATGAGAACCGTTGAAGATGTAGGAAACCTTACGAATGGAAAAAAAGTTCCATTAATTGATATTAAGGGAATAAAGCCATTTGCAACAGATTATAAATTTTATTTACGCTTATTCTTATTAATGCATCCAGATAGTGATGATACACGTATTAACCGAATTCAAGCAGTTGTTGATAAGAAAGTGCCTGAAGATCTCATAAGTGCACCTACCTATGCTACTGCAAAAGCAGAGGCATCGATCGATTTATGGTTTCTTCCAGGAATAATAGAATTGCTTGGAACTTCAGGTATTCTGGAAGGGAAGGTTAAAAACGGGCGTTATTATATAGAAGCAGAGGTAGATTATTCTTACTGAGTATAGGAGGAAAAAATATGAGGCAGATTTTGATAAAAATTAGCGTTTTAGTGATACTTTCTATCCTATTAGTCGCTTGCAATAATAAAGAGGATAATGAAGCCGAACAGAGTGATACACCAGTTACAGAAGAAGAAAGTTCAAGCAAAGAAACAGAAAATGAATTGCCTGAAGAAGAAAGTGGAGAGGAAGAAGGCTCAGACACAGAGGATGAAGCAGAAACGGATCCGTCTTCTGCGAATACAGATGATTTACCTGATGATCAATTGGGTTTAGGAATTGGTGATACGGCAACTATAAAAAATAACTTTTCCGAACATGAAATAACATTAAATTCTGTTGAAATTAAAGAGCAAGCTGGAGAATCAACTTCAGAATTAGGAAATTTTGTAATAGTTGATTTAACCGTATTAAATACCGGAGATGAAGCAATTACTGCTGATAGTGTTTTTAGCAGCACAAACCTGGCTTCAATTGATAATTCGAGCGGATTTCCCTGGTACTATCTAGAAGGCGTTGCAGAAGAATGGCCTAATGAAATTCCACCAGGAGAATCTCAAACAGGTGCATTATTATTCGATGTTGAAGTAAGTGATCAATATATTTTAAACATTGCAGAATTTTTAGAGGGGTTATCAAATCAGGTATCATTTGAATTTACTCCAGAGGAAGCTGAATAAATGATAATTTTATAAATTAAAAAACCAAAACTATTCTCAACCACTTACAGGTAGAATAGTTTTGGTTGACTATTCCATATGGAGGTCAAGTATGCAATTAAAAGATGAGGATGGAAGCATTACTTTGGAGGCAGCATTGGTTATTCCAGTTTTTATGTTATTTATCGTATTTATGGCCTCTATTATTCGTATTTCCGTAGCAGAGATTGCATTAAATAAGTCTGTGACCGAGACTGCACAAATTATTGCAAACCACGCATACCCAGCTACGATACTATCAGAGGAACTTGAAAGCATAGCAGGTCAAAAATTATCTGGTATCAGTATAGGGGAGATTAGTTTAGGTGATGTTGAAAATCTGGTTGGGACGACCTTACTTGAATTTCTAGATGTAAATATTTCAGGTTCCAACTATATCCAAGAGCTGGGGAATAGTGCAATCACTCCTATAATTCAGAAAAAGTTTACGCAGAACACGAATTCAAAAATGGATGGTTCAAACATAACTGTAGAGGTTGATTTACCCAGTTCATTAAATGGGGCTGCCGATTCATATTTTGGAATAACTGCTACTTATGATTTAGATTTGACAGTACCCTTTGTAGAGAAAACTATAACAATAAAAAAGCAGGCATATGAAAGACTTTGGGTTGGGGGATATTAAATAAAAAAGCTTTTACTAAATTTAGACTTAGTTATATTTATTTTCCGTAGTTCTTCAAATAATTACGGAATTATGAATCAAGTTAATAAAACAACGAATGTTACAAATCACCACTTAGTAATCGTGCGGAATTTTTATAGTTTAGAAACTTTAATCGGTGAAATTGCAAGAAGAAATATCTGGACAATACTTCTGATGCGAATGCTACAGAAACTACTATCCAAATTAGATGGAGAATCATCCTGTTAGGGGAGCTTAGTAAACAATAGTTCGATATCTCATTGAAAATCTGCAACAAGTTTACTGAGTTAATGCGAGTTATGATGTTAATATTTTAATTGCATTTGTAGAGAAAACAATTACTTAGAGAGAAAGGGGGAAATGCATGCTGCAAGTGAATGATTATATTTTATTTATTTTCTTAGTTATTGCCTTTATAACTGATGTTAAATATCAAAAACTGCCAAATTGGCTGACAGCTGGAGGAATGCTCATTGGTATCCTCTATCATTTAATTGCAAATGGGGCTGATGGCTTATTATTTTCTTTTCTCGGATTACTTATTGCCGGTGGAATATTTTTAATCCTTTATGCTTTCAAGGCTTTGGGAGCTGGTGATGTTAAGCTGTTTGCAGCCATTGGTTCAATGATTGGGATTCAGTTGGTGCTGTATATCATGATGTATTCGATTGTCTTCGCAGGACTAATTGCTATTATTATTTTATTATTTACAAGAACTTTTTTAAAGAAGATTATGAATGCGCTTTTCACAGTAATTCATTCCATTATATCAAGAAGTTTTCAGCAAATGGAGGAATTTAAAACAACGAAAGCAACTCGTTTTCCATTTATGTATGCAGTAATTCCGGCAGTTATCACAACGTATTACTATTACTTAGTTTAATTAACAGGAGGAAATGAAATGGGAAATATTTATGATTTTAGTTATAAACATTCACATCATAATGGACAATCGTTCATTTTTACGGAACGGAACGGAAAGAAGTTAACTGCAGAAGATCTAAATGCTGTGCAATTAAAGATGATTCAATCAAATAACATCCCGCATTTGCTTAGCTTATCTATTGAAAATATCGATTTAACCATAAAAATACACTATAAGCTCACATCTAAACAAAAAGTTACCTCATTTTTTCAAGAAAATCGCACAACTATGAGTGATTACTATCAATTATTTTTAGCGATTATTTCTACGCTCGAAGAATCTAGTTCTTATATGCTTGATCAACAGCAATTTATTTTGCAAAAGGAATTCATTTTTATCGGTGAAAAGCCCAGTGATGCTTATTTAACATATTTGCCGTTTACTGGAATGAAGCGTGAATCGACAATTGAAGAAGAAATGAAGAAACTGTTAACAGATATTGCCGGTGAGGTAGAAGGATTACAAGGAAATGAGTTTAAGAGTATCTTGAATTACATTAAGAATCCAGCCTTTGGATTACCAGGGTTAAAGAAATTACTGCTTGAGTTAATCTCACTTCGGTCGAATGTGAATCAGAATCAGGATATGTACAATAACAATCCTAATGCTAATTTTGCTGACAATAGAAATCCAGGGATCAATCAAAATAATTATCAGCCAATCAAGCCTCCTGAACAAGTGAAAGAAGTGGTTAATAAGTCGAAGAAAAAAGCAAAAGGAAAACTTCCGCCATTATCATCTAGAGGAAGAATTTATTTGATTATGGGATCTTTATTAGCAATTGCGTTAATCTGGAAGCTTTATGATATGTATACAAATCAAACGATGTTGATCGTAAGCAGTTTATTGACAATCTTTGTGCTAGTTTTCGATTATGTCTTCTGGAGAGTTTGGCGGCCTGGTGTGGCACCGATAGAAGCCAAAGTTGAAGTGCCGAATAATAGTTCTGAAAATAAAGCAGCAATGCCTAATGTTCAAATAAATAAACAACCTGTATTCCAGAGGCAAGTGGCAAAGCAGCATGAACCAATAATTGCACAAACACCTTCTTTCATAGCGCAGAATTCCATGGCTGCTACAGCAATGGATACAACGTTGCTTACAGAAAGCAATGAGGATACCGTCTTATTAGAGGATGAAATGAATTTACATGTAGTGGAAAGTCAGTCACAACAAGCGGTTTCTGCTATCTTAGTTAGAGAGTCTGCAGATGAGCAAGCGCAAACGATTGAAATCAATGCGAATAACTTTTTAATTGGCAGAAATGAGGCATCCGTAAACTTTAAAGATGAGTCTATCGGTATCTCAAGAATTCATGCAGAAATTATTAGAATAGATGATTCAAGCTTTGGATTAAAAGATTTAGGGTCAAAAAATGGCTCAAAGCTGAATGGAAATACACTGGTTCCTTATAAGATTTATGCATTGAATGAAGACGATCAATTTGAATTAGGAAAGGCAACCTATACATTTAAATGGAGTCATTCATAATGAACAAAAATTGGCAGATTGGAATTGCATCACATCAAGGGACAAAAAAAGATAAAAATGAGGATTCCTTTTTTCATCACGTATCATCGGATAACCATGGGAACGAAATAGCATTGTTCGCAGTTGCAGATGGAATGGGAGGCTATCAGCTTGGAGATGCTGCCAGTCAGATTGCAATCTCCTCCATTGAAAAATGGTGGGAAAAGCGAAGGCAAAAAATTGTAAAAAGAAAAAATCCATTGCAGCAAATTCTGACAGAAGGCGAAAAGATTATCCAGCAAATTAATAAAACGATTAAAGCAACAAGCAATTATACGGGAAAGAAAATGGGGACAACGTTATCGCTTTTAGTGTTGAATAAAGGTGAATATGCGGTTATTCATATTGGCGATAGTCGCGTTTACCGAATGAAGGGTTGGAATTATGGTCTAAAGCAATATTTTGATCAAAAAGTGCCGCATCTGGTCGATTCACTTAACCAAATAGATGAGCAGCAAACAGAAATACTAGAATCTGAGCCAGAATTAATGAAGCTGACGGAAGACCATTCCTGGGTCGGCAAACAAGTGGAAAATGGACAAATGTCTGAGGAAGAAGCAAGAAATCATCCGAAACGAAATGTGCTCACACAGTGTCTAGGGATTGATAGTAAGGTGCAGCCATATATCAGCAAGGGAACATATCAATCTGCTGATCTATTTTTACTTTGCAGTGATGGTTTTTATACGCTATTTTCTGATGAAGAAATCAAGAATATGTTAATTAATTTGGAGAAGGAATACAGCAGTCTGCAGGCAATATCGGATTATCTTATTAATTTTTCTAATTTTTCTGACGCATTTGATAATGTTACGCTAATGCTAATTCGTAACCGGGTTTCTGCTACTCAAGTAAAAAGTAAACGAACATTGTTACCATTTTTCAAGGGGATTTAATCGGATGATAAAGAGGTGTGAACTGTGAACAAGCATGGGATTCTGATTGAGCGTGGGGATCTGTTAAATAATAAATATATCGTTCTTTCACATATTGCTTCTGGCGGAATGTCCGGGGTCTATTTAATAGAAGAAAAAAATAATCCAGATAAAAGATGGGCAGTGAAAATAACCAGCATGACAAATAAAATGGCTGCAAAATTAAAGGATGAAGCAAGGCTGTTAAGTGAGCTGCATCATTCTAATCTTCCTCATGTTGTTGATTTTTTTCAAACGGAAGAATATTTTTATCTTGTTCAGGAATATGTTGAAGGCGTATCACTATCAGACCAGATGGCATTGTATAATAATCAGCTACCTATGGAAACAATCCTGCAGATTGGCATCGAGCTTTGCGATGTTCTCCACTATTTACATAACCAAAAACCATATCCTATTATTTATCGGGACATTAAACCAGGCAATATCATGATGATGAGCAACCAATCGATTAAACTAATTGATTTTGGGATTGCACGCAGATTCCAGGATAATTTATTACATGACACAGTTCAAGTCGGAACGGTAGGATTTGCAGCACCAGAACAATTTGAAAAGAAACAAACTGACTCCAGAACAGATTTATTTTCACTAGGGGCCCTATTATATTATTTAGTTTCAAAAGGGAAGTACGTATACATCGCACAAAAGCCGGTTCGTGACTTTAATAAGATAATGCCCAAGCACCTGGAAAAATGCATCAACCAGCTAGTACAGCTCCAACCTGAAGACCGACTGCAGGACGCTAGAGAAGCAAAGATACTATTATTGAAAGCCAAGGAGGAACTGGAAAAACCACCAAACATCCTTCAGCGCCTCCTGCGGTTTTGAGAAGGTAAGTAAAACCAAAGCTGCTAGATAAAGATAGACAGTATTTTCTTTTAAGTAGTGATAATTTTTGATACGGGATAGACTGATGTATCTATTCACAGATCATTCTCCTTTCATGCGCTGCAATTGTGATTAGTTGTCATTCTGTAATCCACTTCTTTATAGTCACTTTTTGCACTTAGCCAGCGGAAGAAATACACGAAGACTCCTTGAAAATAAAAAGCAATTTTCTTCGTGCAATGTAACGCTGCTGAAGCCCTCCTTGTCCTGGAGGGGAGAAAAGCCTAGCGATAACAGGAAGCGCGATAGCGCAAATAGGCTCACCAGATCCCCATGGAAAGCAAGTGGATTTCTGGAGCAACTGGCCTGAGAGTAGCCTACCAGGAAATAATAAAAATCAGCTATTACAGAAAACGGAGGAAAAAAATGATAGAAAAAGCCCAGTTGCAATATGGAGAAATAATAGACAATGAAGAGGTTATCATTTACGAAATAGCTAAAGAACAAACGAATTTAGTAGATATTGAGCAACTAGACGAATTAAAACGAAAAGATGACTTCTTCTTTGAATGCCAGCATATACTTGCTGACGAATCCAGTATTCGTTTATACTATAAGCGAAATAAAGCATCTCAAAAACTTAAACACTATCGAAATACCAACAAAGAGGTAATGCGACAAATCGCATTGCAAATATTATCTGTCGATAGATTAATTGGTACACAATATACAACACTGATTCATCCTGATAATATTTATGTGACAGCTGATGGCGACGTAAAATTTGTCTTTCGGGGGATTCGTTCAATCTTTAATCAAGAACGTTTTAATACGGAACAATTATTAATTGACCAAAAAAGAGTCTTACTTTTTCTGTTTTCGACGTATGCTTATGATGAAATAACAGGTAAAGATTTAAATCATTTGATAACGACAGATCCATTCCTAACATCGATTATTAACGCAAATTCAGTTATGACATTAAGTAGTCTTTTCAAAAAAATGGAGACAGTACCGAAACAAGCAGCTGTAAAACCAACATCTATAAAGCAAAAGAAAAAGGAGAATACAAAAGCGCCAAAAAAGAATGTTTCCTTATTATCAGGAATTTTAATTGGAGTAATCATTGGCTTACTTTCTATGTATGTATTTAAAGTCTTGCCACTCACAGAAGCATCAACAACCATGGCAAATGAAAATGTAGAAAGTGTTAAAAATGAAGAACAGTTAGCAGAAAAAAATGAAGTATTACAAACTTCACTTGCTGACCAAGAGAAGGTAGTAGAGGCATATCGCGAGTTAATGGCAGGTAACACGAGGGAAGCTATTACCTTGTTTGAAAGTGTGGAAGCACTGGATGATAATACGAAACAAACGCTGACAGAACAATATATTGCACAAAATTCGGTAGAAAGTTTGGCAAAGGCTGCAGAGATTGGTAGTGTTGAACAACAAAAAGTTATTGTGAGGAAATTAAATGCACTAAATACGAAAGAAGCCAATCAAGCAATTCTTAGTATAAATTCAGATGTTCCAGAAGTAAAAATTGAACAGGCATGGGTTAATAAGGAATACGATGCGATCATTGAAATATTTACGAAGATTGCTGATGATCCTCGTGCCAAGGTACTTGCAGCTAATAGTTATATTCAGTTGAATCGACCGAAAGAAGCAAAGGCACTCGCATACGACTTGAATGATAAAAGATTACAGCTTGCCAGCTTGAACAAAGAAAAAGAGTTGGCAAACTCGAATAAAAAATTAAACGAAGAGCAACTAACACAAGCATTACAAAAGATTGACGATGAGATAAATAAAATAAATGAGTAGAAAGCGCCCTAACTTCGATAGGTATAAAAATATATAATTGTAAAAGAGGAGACCTAGAAATGGATGACTTCTTTTCACCGTTAGTAAACGTTTTGAAAATAATCTATGATTCTATTGCAACATATGTTATTGGGACTGTAATATGGATAATAGAGTTAATAAGAAATTTTCTACTTGATACAGGAATAATTGATAATGTTATTACTGCCACAGTTATTGCTGTGGCTATTATTTTTATTATTTTCCTTGTTCTAGTAGGATGGTTTCTTGGTCCTCTTCGTGTATATGGAGGAGATTATGACTCTGATGATAATTAAAAATGTAATGTATCTAAAATATTATTATTCATAGGAAATATGGTACTATAATATAATAGTATAGGGGGTAGATATGATGAGCGATATGGATAGAAATACACGCTTAAATAAATTTGAAAAAAGAAGAAAAACGACAAAGTCTATTACGATTTTGCTAATCGCTGGAGCTTTCCTCATCGTTGTACTTCTCGCTTTTTGGTTATTTGGCGGGGGAAGCGACGAAACTGACAACGCAGCAGAAGAACCGATGGAAGAGTCGTCTGAGATTATTATAAACGACGATTCAAAATCCAATGATGAATCAAATAATAATACAGAAAAAGATGAGGAAGCAGCGGAAGATGAATCAGAATCTACAACTCCAGATGAGGAAGAGGATACAGCGTCCGATAATGAAGAAGTAGAAACTGAACCTGCTGAACCATCTGATGATAATGTAGCAGAAGCATATGTAGGCGAATGGGAGCCTGTCGGAACTGAACAAACTGGCCCGCATACAACAACCTATGATGAAGGTTCGGCTGATCGAGAAGAAATGAAACAGGCTGTATCAGTTGCAACGGGATTAGCTACAACTGATATGATTGAATGGTGGTATGAGAATGGTGGCGATCAGAAAGTAATTGCAACTGTATCTGATAAGGCGCAAACTGCAACATATCGTGTATTCATAACATGGATTGATGGTGAAGGATGGCAGCCAACGAAAGTAGAGAAGCTAATTGAAAATGATCGAAAGAGTTAATAAGAAGAACGCAATAAATGGAGGACTATGATGACGATTGGAATAATTGGAGCAATGGATGAAGAAGTAGCACTTCTATTAGACAATATGACAGGGAAACAGGAAGTTAGTGTTGCAAACTGTCTTTTTGTTGAAGGGAAGCTGCGCGGTAAGGACGTAGTTATATTAAAGTCAGGAATCGGTAAAGTCAATGCAGCAATGGCAACAACTATTATGCATGAACGTTTTACACCAAGTCACGTCATAAATACTGGTTCTGCCGGAGGATTCTCTGAGAAACTTAATGTAGGAGATATCGTCATTTCTACGAAGGTTGTCCATCATGATGTGGATGTAACAGCTTTCAAATATGAATATGGACAAGTACCAGGACTTCCAGCAATGTATGAGGCAGATCAATCGCTAGTGGAAAAAGCAATTGCAGCCGTTAAAGACCTAGCTATTAATTATGAGGAAGGCATTATTGCTACAGGAGATTCATTTATGGAGGATCCCGAACGAGTTGCATTTGTACGAGAGAAGTTTCCGCAGATGATTGCATCTGAAATGGAGGCTGCTGCGGTCGCTCAGGTTTGTTACCAATATGAAAAGCCATTTGTCATTATTCGAGCATTATCTGATATCGCAGGTAAAGCATCTTCCATTTCATTTGATGAATTTTTGGATCAAGCAGCGAAGCATGCAGCCCAATTAATTATGGCCATTATTGAAGAAGTATAAGCAATAAATTATTTGAAAACGCGAATGGGGGTAATCTTCATTCGCGTTTTGTATTTAAACTCTCCTCTCTTTTTTATAATACTCATGGAATACTTTCATCAATGCTCTCTTTTCGATTCGTGAAACATAACTCCTTGAAATATTTAGTTTTTTAGCTATTTCTCTTTGTGTCATCTCCTGTGTATCATTTAATCCATAACGATAGACAATCACTTCTCGTTCTCGTCCATCTAAAATTGTAAAGTATTCTTGCATTTTCTCGATTTCCATATTTAATTGAATGTATTCAATGATATTGTCACTTTCAGCCTCTAAGATGTCGATTAGGCTAATTTCATTTCCTTCCCGGTCTTGACCAATGGGATCATGCAGGGACACATCCTTTTTTACTTTCTTTAAGGCGCGTAAGTGCATCAGGATCTCGTTTTCTATACAACGAGCGGCATATGTTGCAAGCTTCGTTCCTTTATCGCTGGAGAAGCTTTCTACACCTTTGATTAAACCAATGGTACCGATCGAAATTAAATCCTCCATATCTTCTCCGGTATTTTCGAATTTCTTGACGATATGTGCTACAAGCCGTAAATTATGTTCAATAAGCTTATTTCGAGCTACATCACTACCGTCTTGCATTTCTTGAATGTATTTTGCTTCTTCATCAGGTGGTAATGGCTGGGGAAAAGCGTGGTTTTTAACATAGGAAACAAAGAAGAGTGCTTCCTTGATAAGAAACGTGAGTGCTGTTATAATCCCGGACAAATACATGCACCTCCTAAGCATCAATCATCATGATTGGGTATCTGCCTATATAACATCTTTATGTATTAGGTAGGCTTTTCGTGTCTGTCCAGATTAATATTATTGTATTTTTCTTTAACTTTGAAAGAAATAACTCCTACCCAAAGGATAGGAGTTATGTGGACCCTCTCTTCAATAATATGATGTTTAACCTAATTTCGAACATTTAATCTTATGCGACAAAAATCTTCTATGAATTTCTTCTTCAATTAAAGAGATAAAATCTGGACTTAATTGCAGTTCATTCGCTGTATAATAGGATTCTATTAGTAACTCATCCGATAAGTGTTCCACCCATACAGCCCTCCTAAATGTCGAATATTCACTCAAATGTTAAGCTATTAATAATTTAACATGTTTCCAATCGTTGGACAAGGATGAAGTTATCTACAAATGCTTGTAGATAACTTGTGTATAAGAAGGAAAATTATCACATATTAGTTAAGGCAATGGGGTTAGAAATGTGTGTAAGGTTATCCACAATAAGAAAAAAGAAGTTATTTGTCGAACGAATTATTGAATGGTCTGAATGTCATTTGCATATTTGCACATTTTTCTACTGGTTTAGATTTAGCATCAAGCGTGAATATTAAAATGCACTCTTTCTCAAGGAAGATTTACTTATCTTTTGGGCGCAGTCTGTACAAGCTCAAACGGGTACTTGCGCTTTTGCTCTAGTCATATATTATTAGAATAGGTTATAATGATAATTCGTCAGAAACTAGTCAGCGAAGAATGGGTAAATGAGGTGTTTAATATGTTTGGTAATTTTTTGCCAAATGAGCATGTAAAAAGTATATTTGATATACAACCAGCAAAATTAAAACAAAAGGGAATTAAAGGAATCATAACCGATTTAGATAATACATTAGTTGCTTGGGACGTACGTGATGCAAGTCCTGAAGTAATTAATTGGTTTGAGCAGATGAAATCGCATGATATTGCAGTAACGATTATCTCCAATAATAATCAAGAAAGAGTGAGTGTCTTTTCTGAGCCACTAGGTACGCCATTTGTATATAGTGCAAGGAAGCCACTTGGGCGCGCATTTAAAACTGTTGCCAAGCAAATGAATTTAAAAAAAGAAGAGATTGTCGTTATCGGTGATCAATTATTAACAGATGTACTGGGCGGCAATACAGCAGGATTCTATACTATATTAGTAGTTCCCATTGTACAAACAGATGGTAAAATAACGAAAATAAATCGTAGGATTGAACGGATAATTTTAAATTATTTCCGAAAAAAGGGTAAAATAAGTTGGGAGGAATAAGTTTGGAAAAGATTTATTGTCAAGGGTGTGGAGTCCTTATTCAAACGGACGATCCGGACAAACTCGGATATACACCAAAATCATCATTAGATAAAGAAACAGTTTTGTGTAAACGATGCTTTCGCTTAAAGCATTATAATGAAATTCAGGATGTTTCCATGAAAGATGATGAGTATTTGAAGATGGTTAGCTCAATTCAAAAAGCTAAGGGTCTAATTGTTCATGTGATTGACATATTTGATGTAAATGGAAGCTTGATTAAGAGTCTTCCAAGAATCACTGGAGATAACCCGATTATATTAGTTGGAAATAAAATGGATTTATTGCCGAAATCGACGAACCATCGTAGATTGATGCAATGGCTAAGAACACAAGCGAAAGAAGCAGGGATTAAGCTGCTCGATGTATTTCTAATTTCTTCTGTAAAGGGACATGGAATAGAAGAATTAATGGGAGAGATTGAGCACTACCGAAATAATCAGGATGTTTATATTGTTGGAACGACAAATGTTGGAAAATCAACATTCATCAATAAATTAATTAAACATACGACAGGTTTCAACGATGTCATTACGACATCTTACTTTCCAGGGACAACCCTCGGATTTATTGAAATCCCACTTGACGATGATTCATCATTAATTGATACACCTGGTATCGTGAATAAACAGCAAATTGCCCATTATATTTCCAAAGAGGATTTAAAATTAATTACACCAAAGAGTGAAATTAAGGCAAGAATCTATCAATTAAATAGTGGACAAACTTTATTCTTTGGCGGGTTGGCTCGAGTCGATTTTATTAAAGGTGATAGACAATCCCTTGTTTGTTATTTCTCCAATGAACTCCCAATTCATCGGACAAAAGTAGAAAAAGCAGATGAGTTGTACGAGAATCATGTTGGGGAGCTGTTATCACCACCAAATGAGAAATCTCTTTCTAGACTACCGAAATTAACAGAGAGCACGTTTCGTATTTCAGGAGAAAAAACAGATATTGTTTTCCCAGGTTTGGGCTGGGTAAGTATTTCACAAGATGCAACCATTGTTGCTCATAGTCCGAAGGGTGTAGCAGTATCGATCAGAAAATCACTTCTTTAAGGGGGGGAGTATGATGGGATTCCAGTTTGAGCTGATTGGTTTTCCAATCAAGCATTCAATTTCACCATGGATCCATGAACAGTTTTTTAAAAGAAGCAAGCTGCAGGGAACATATATAAAGAATGAAATTGACTTAGAAGCGGACTTTGCTGAGAGAATCATGAATATGAAAGCAAAGGAAATAGATGGTTTTAATATTACCGTGCCATATAAACAGAAAATAATTCCTTTCTTAGATGAATTGGATGTTATCGCTCAGAAAATGGGGGCAGTGAATACGGTAGTGAACAGAAATGGTATTTGGAAGGGGTATAATACTGATGGAAGAGGATACTTACGTTCGCTTGAAAGTAAGTTCTCTAATTTTGGCCATGATAAATCAATTCGCATCTTAATCCTTGGTGCTGGTGGAGCTGCACGTGGGATATTTTGCGCATTTACAGAAGAAAGGTTCATGCATATTGATATCGCAAATCGTACAATGGCAAGTGCAGAAGATATTGCAATGCTTGCAACAGACGATACAACAACGAAGATTTTATCATTAGAGGAAGCAGAACAATCGATTAATCAATATGACTTGATAATCCAAACTACATCTGTTGGAATGAAGCCAAGAACGGATCAGTCAATTATCTCGCTTGAAGGGTTGAATAAACCAGTCATTGTGAGTGATATTGTTTATCAGCCGTTAAAGACAAACTTCTTAATGCAGGCTGAAGCGGCATGTGCACAAATCCATTTTGGCCATACGATGCTGCTATATCAAGCACAGCTTGCATTTGAAATTTGGACAGGGCAGCGTGTATCAACAGAAAATATGGACGAGGAACTACAACTTATTTTGGAAGGAAGATAATATGTTAACAGGGAAGCAAAAAAGATTTTTACGTTCAAAGGCTCATCATTTGAAACCAATTTTTCAAGTTGGTAAGGAAGGTGTCAATGAAAATATGGTAAAGCAAATCGGTGAAGCTTTAGAAAAAAGAGAGCTCTTAAAAGTAAGTATTCTTCAGAATTGTGCAGATGATAAAAATACGGTCGCAACACAATTATCAGAGGGCACAGCTGCAGAGGTCGTGCAAATAATTGGTAATAATATTGTCCTTTATCGAGAATCGGAAGAACATAAGGAAATACAGTTACCATAATAACTTGTTGAAAGATAAGTTATATAAAGGAGTTTATCATGAGACGTATCGGCATATTGGGCGGAACATTTGATCCGCCACATCTGGGACATTTATTAATCGCGGAAGAGGTCCGCTTGACATTAGAACTGGAGGAAATATGGTTTATTCCAACCTATACACCCCCACATAAAAATGAAACGAAAACTAGTGCGACGGATCGGATCAATATGCTGGATCAGGCATTAGATAGCAATCCTTTCTTCAAAATCAATTCGATTGAAATCGAGCGTTTGGGAAAATCTTACACCTTTGATACGATGCGTACGTTGACAAACGAATTTCCGGATGATAAATTCTACTTCATTATTGGAGCGGATATGGTTGAATATTTACCGCATTGGCATAGAATAGATGAATTGGTTAGCGTAGTACAATTTGTAGGGGTGAAGCGTTCGGGATACAAGCTAAAAACAGAATATCCTGTTATTGAAGTTGATATACCACTAATCGATATTTCTTCTTCCATGCTAAGGAAAAGATTACGATCCCACCAATCGGTAAAATATCTGGTTCCAGATGTGGTAACCAACTACATTAGGGAGAATAAGTTATATGGACAAAAATGAAGCAATTAATATTGTTAAGCCCCATTTGACTAAAGCGAGAATGGAGCATACATTACGTGTAGCAGAAACAGCGGTCAAACTGGCAAATCGATTCGGCGAATCAGCAGAAAAGGCGGAACTTGCAGCGATTTTTCATGATTATGCAAAGTATCGGTCATTGGATGAAATGGCTCGTTGGATTAAAGAGAGTACATTGCCAAAGGATTTATTAGACTACCATCATGAATTATGGCATGGACCAGTCGGATCATTGTTAATTGAACGGGAACATGGAATAACGGACGCAGATATTAAAAACGCGATTCATTACCATACAACTGGTAGAGCCAATATGAGTAAATTTGAAATGATTATTTATTTGGCTGACTATATTGAACCAGGGAGAAGTTTCCCAGGGTTAGACGAAGTAAGGGAAGTAGCGGAACAGGATTTATTACATGCATGCTTTTTAGTTTCCAAAAATACAATAAATTACCTGATGAAAAAAAATGTAACAATCTACCCTGATTCGTTTTATGCATATAATGATTTTACTAAAAAAGCGCAGGCAGCCGTTTAGCGCCTGTAAGGACTGGACTGAGCCGTAGGAGATAAAGGAAACACGACGATCAAAGGAAGTCGATGTTGACTTATCGTACGGAGGCGAGGGAAGTCTCGCTAGTCGCTGGGTGCTGGAGCTGGACAAAAAAGTAAATGGAGGTAATTGACTAGATGAAAAACCATGAATTAGTACAATTAATTGCAGAAGCATCTGATGATAAACGTGCAGAGGAAATTATCGCATTGGATATGAAGGAAGTATCTTTAATTGCAGATTATTTCTTAATTTGTCATGGAAATACGGAAAGACAAGTACAAGCGATTGCGAGAGGAATTCAAGATCGTGTTGAGGAAGAAGGAATCCATGTAAAACGAATGGAAGGGTTTGAACAAGCCCGCTGGGTTCTAGTAGATATCGGTGATGTTGTTTGTCATATTTTCCATAAAGAGGAACGTAGTTATTATAATTTGGAACGTTTATGGGGAGATGCTGCAAGAGTGCCATTACAAATTGGGCAAGAAGGTTAAGAATTATGGCTTATCAGCAAATGGCTTATGTATACGATAAATTAATGCGTGACGCTCCATATGATGCTTGGATTGATTTTACAATAGACGCGATTCAAAAATCAGGTAAGCAAGTGAAGGTTATCGCAGACCTCGGATGTGGGACAGGTGAAATCACGATTAAATTAGCTGAAAGAGACTATGTGATGACAGGCGTCGATTACTCCTCTGATATGCTTGCGTATGCAGAGCATAAAGCGAGTGGACGAGATGTTTCTATACAATGGCTCCATCAGGATTTAAAGGAGCTGGAAGGACTAACAAATCTTGATGCAGCAATTAGTTTCTGCGATGTAATGAACTACATTACGACTGAAGATGACATTAAGGAAGTATTTGTAAGAGTTGCAAAGGCGTTGAAAGCTGGAGGATTATTTTTGTTTGATGTTCATGCGCTCAAGCATATCGAGAACAATTACGTGAATCAAACCTTTGCAGATGTAACTGATGATACATCCTACATCTGGTTTTGCTCAGGAGGGGACGAACCTGGAGAGATGTTTCACGAGTTAACCTTCTTTTCATTAGAAGGGGACCACTATGCTCGTTTTGATGAATATCATCATCAACGAACCTATTCAGTAAACTTTTATAAAAAATTACTAGAAGCTGCAGGCTTTGGAAAGATAAATATCTATGCAGATTTCTCATTAAAAGAACATAATATAAATGAACAATCAGAAAGAATCTTCTTTATAGCAGAAAAAAGATCGTGATAAGTGAATTATCCGATCTTTTTTTGTTAGCAGGACTTTTTAATTTCTTGTCGAATAATAGTAATAGTTGCGTGTAATATCTTCCATTTTTCCGATGTTTCCGCCGCATTATCCACATATTCCACGAAAGATGCAAAAGGAAGTGACTCCACATGATTGAAAATATCAAGAGATATGCCTTTTTTGTGATTGTTGTTTTAATTATTATTTTATTTTTCTTCTTTACAGATGACACTGAAGAAGTGGAGGATGAATTAAATGCTGTAAACCTTGCTGAAAACTCACAGCCAGATGAAAATTTGCTATCAGCAGATCCAGCTGTAAATGAGAATTCTTTTGCTGTTATCGATGTTAAAGGTGCGGTACTGAAGCCAGGTGTGTATGAAATTAGTCTCGATTCACGTGTAAATGATGTCATTCTTAAAGCAGGTGGGTTTACTGCTGATGCGGATCAAACAGGTGTAAATCTTGCGCAGAAGGTACAAGATGAAATGATCCTTGTCATACCAAAAATTGGAGAACAAACTGCTTTAGCGGCGAGTTCAAGTGATGATTCTGGAAAGGTGAGAATTAATTATGCAACCCAAGAAGAAATCGAAAATTTGAATGGTATCGGACCATCTAAAGCACAGGCCATCATTGCTCACCGTGATGAACATGGTTTTTTTCAAACGGTTGAAGATTTACTAGAAGTTTCTGGTATCGGGGAGAAAACGTTAGAAAATATGAAAGATAGTATACAGGTTCCATAATAGAAAGAAGTGATTTATGCTTTAATATAACGGCATGAATTGACGACTTTTCATGTTTACATGTAAACTAATAGAGATAATATAAGGGGGAAGAGTCTGATGGAAAGAATTTCTTGGGATCAGTATTTTATGGCACAAAGCCATTTATTAGCACTTCGAAGCACATGTACTCGATTAATGGTTGGTGCAACCATCGTTAGGGATAATCGGATTATTGCAGGTGGATATAATGGAAGTGTTTCAGGCAGTGTGCATTGTATTGACGATGGCTGCTATGTCATTGATGGACATTGTGTACGGACAGTACATGCAGAGGCAAATGCATTATTGCAATGTGCCAAATTTGGTGTGCCGACCGAAAATGCTTCAATCTACGTTACGCATTTCCCGTGTCTGCAATGTTGTAAACAGCTGATTCAAAGTGGTATTAATTCTGTCTATTATGCTGAAGACTATCGCAATCATCCGTATGCTGTAGAGCTGTTTCAAGAAGCAGGAGTTAAAACTGAAAAAGTGCAATTAAATTATTTAGCTGTTGATACCAACTATCAAGAAAAAGCAGCACTTGTTACCCGACTAATTGACAAATTAGATGATTCGATAGTGGATAAAGAGGAAGTAGCTGGATTTAAAAAAGAAGCTGAAAATCTATTTTCTAATAAATAAATAGGTGCACTAGATTTGAAGGGGTATTGGCATATTGCTGCTATTTCTGTTGCTATAGCCTGTTTGACCGTCCAATTTCATTTGATTTTTTCAATTGGCTTCTTCCTATGGGTAGGTTATTTATATTTTGATGGTCGGCTAACGAAAATTCACGTCCTTTTTTCTTTGACCATCTTCCTATTTTTCTTATCCTACCTTCCTCAATTTGACAAACAAGAAGATCATACAGCTTTAATACCTGTTGGATATGAGCTATTAAAAGGTAGCATTAGAAGTGACATATTAATCACTGATAATAGAGTGGAATTTACGTTTCACGAACAACAATTAGAATCCAAACTCCTCGTAGTTATCTTTCCTAAACCAAATACCAACCAAGCGGATTTTAAGAATGAAATCAAAATATTAAAGCATGGAGCAACTTGTGTAATAAATGGAGAATTGGAGCACCCCAGTACAAGTCGGAATCCGGGACAATTCGATTATCGGGCATATTTATTATCGAAAGGGATTACGCATCAGGTCATAGTAGATTTACCGAGTGATATAAAATGCCACGGAGCTAGTTTCATTAATCGATTTTATAAGGTTCGTTCTAATTTAATTTCTTTCGTTGAGAGTAAAGTTAGTTTAGAGACATCTTCATGGTTAACCTCTTTAGTACTAGGTGATGATTCCAAATTACCAGATGAGACTGTAGATTTATTTCAAAGATGGGGCCTTTCTCATATTATTGCAATCTCTGGTTCCAATATTGCTTTACTACTTACACTTATTTATTTCTTATTAATAAAACTTAATCTTTTTACGAAAGAAAAAGCACAATTCATTGTCTTACTCTTTCTTCCTGTTTACGGTATCCTCGCAGGTGGGGAGCCTTCCGTCTGGCGTGCTTGTATGATGGTTATGATTTTTATCCTAATTAATCAATTTAAGCTTAAATTTAGTATTATAGATGTACTTTCCATTACGTTTATATTTCTTATACTTGCTGATAAATATATTATTCATCATATAGGCTTTCAGTTATCGTTTCTCGTTACATTTGGACTTTTACTATCAAAGAATTGGCTTGCGAATTCTAACTCCTTATTAATGCAAACCCTGCAAATAAGTTTTGTTTCACAAATGATGATCATTCCATTACAGTTTACTTACTTTTCTATGCTGCAGCCATTATCTATTCTACTGAATGTCATTGTTGTCCCATACTTTTCTATTTTTGCAATACCATTAATGTATATTCTTCTTCCAATATCATTCTTACCGAAAGCATTTCCGCACATTATTGATATACTATTTGTAAAAGTACACTATTCTGTTATCAACTTTGTCAGGTGGGTCGATCAGGTCGCGGATTCTCCCTTTATAATTGGCTCTGTTTCTACAATCTTCGCAATTATTTACTTTATACTATTTTTTGTCTTTATGGACCAGCTGGCACGTCAAAAACTGCAACAATCTTTTATGATTGGTATTTTCTTGCCGATTTTAATCTGCGTAGCTGCGTTGCGCCCGTATTTTTCACCGTTTGGTACTGTAACGATGCTTGATATTGGGCAAGGAGATGCTTTTGTTATTGAACTTCCTTATCGTAAAGGGGTAATTATGATTGATGCTGGTGCAAAGTTTAACTTCGAGGATATGCAGGCAACCGATTCGATCTCAGAGGAAATAATCAAACCTTATTTCTATTCTAGAGGAATTAAAAAATTGATGCGTTATTTTTAACACACGAGGATATCGACCATACCGGAAGTGTCGCACATATGTTAGAAGATTTTGAAGTCGAAAAGATTATTGTTAGTGACTATTTTAAACTGCCGAACGAAGATTTACAGCAATTTAAAAAACACAATATTAGCATTGAACAAGTAAATCGAGATGATTCGATAGTGATACAGGGACAAAAATTCCATGTTATTGCACCGAATAAAAATCACTATTCTAATAACGAGAATTCGCTTGTGCTGTATACAGAATTAGGTGGGAATAACTGGCTCTTTACTGGAGATATTAGCAAATCTCAGGAAAAGGAAATAATGGATGCATATCCTAACTTAAGGGCTGATGTGCTAAAGGTTGCTCATCACGGGAGCAATACATCAAGTGATAAGGGATTTTTAGACCAACTAAAGCCTGATGTCGGTTTGATTTCCGTTGGAGAAAATAATATGTATGGACATCCGACAAGCGAGGTATTGGCAGACTTGAAAGAAAAAGGAATTTATATTCTGCGGACGGATATGGATGGAGCAGTACAGTACAGATTTAATGGAAGAGATGGAACCTTCTTTACATTTTTACCGTAAAGCTGTCCCGAAATAGAAAGTTAAAAAGAGACTGCGCTTACAGTCTCTTCTTAGAAAACTAAGGTTTAACCAATCCTTTAGGTGACAGCCTTAGTTGCACTTATGTAGTAAGAAATATTTTATACTTTCTTAACTACCAAAAAGATCATATGTAGATATTTACTGCCCAAACACACTTATAACTACCCCAATTGCGAAAATGAAAACAAAGAAAAGAAATGGCCAAACAAATCCGTGAATAGAGTCGACAACATCATTATTCCTAGACTGTGGGTCTCTCTCAAATTCGTTCATATCTACCCCTCCTATATCAATCATAGTATAAAGTATATTCAAAAAAAAATCCACCATTGTATATAAAATGCATTTAATTCTATTGGGTATGGTAGATTTTTCACTTCAACTTCCGCTTTTAGTAAAACTTAACTGCGATACTTTTACTTAGATGACATAAACTATACGTAATAAAATACCGTGTAATAACTGGTTTCTAGGGCTGGCTGTTACATGTTTATATAGATATCAGCAAGAAGCTTTTTTCATCAGCAAGCTTCTTGCTAATTATTGCTTGCTATTCTTGAACTTCCGCTTTACCATTAGTTATATACATGTCCTGAGGTGAGAATGAATGTCGTTTATGGAAGTAATGAAGCAAGTAAAAAAACAACAAATTGCGCCAGTATATTTCTTATATGGTTCTGAAGCTTATTTTCTCGACCGGTTACGTATGCAGTTAATTGCAAATATACTTAAAGATAATCCAGAGAATTTATTTATTTATGATTTAGAAGAGACCTCAATTCAGGAGGTAATAGCTGATGCAGAAACTTATCCATTTTTTGGTGGACAAAAATTAATTATCGCTACAAATCCTGTATTTTTAAAAGCGAAACCTGATAAGTTACCATTTGAACACGATTTAGAAGCACTTTCGAGATATATAAGTAACCCGGTTGACTATTCCATTCTCGTTCTGATTGCACCGTATGAGAAGATTGATGAGCGGAAGAAGCTTAGTAAGCTTTTGAAGAATAATACGGTAGTAGCAAATTGTGAACCCATTAAAGATAGTGAAGTAGCTAAATGGATCAAAATGTTAGCAGATGATTTAAAAATAACACTCGATAAAGATATATATGACCTGATTGAGACGGAGCTATCTACAAACCTTCGACTACTTAAGGAAGAATTAGAGAAGCTTGCATTATATGTAGGAGAAAACGGTATAGTCACAATAGAAGTGGCAGAGAAATTAATTGCTCCAACTTCAAATAGCTCCGCATTACGGCTCGTTGATGCAGTGATTGAAAAAAATTTACATAAAGCAATTTCGATTTTCAAGGATCTTGAAAAAATGAAAGAGGAGCCAATCGCCTTAATAGGGCTACTTGCCTTTCAGTTCAGAACAATATTACGTGTCAAGTTACTAAAATTAAAAGGATACTCGCAATTTCAAATGCAAAAACAATTAGGACTGCATCCTTATGTGATTAAAATTGCTATGAGCAGAGAAAATAAATTTTCTACTAAGAAATTAGAAGGCATTATGATTAGGTTAGCAGATGCAGACCAAATAATGAAACAGGGTAAAATGGAAAAAGAGCTCGCATTTGAACTGTTACTTTTTGATTTAATATCTTAGCGCACAATAAAAAAACGATCCGGAGTCGGATCGTTTTTTTATTATGCGCCTAAGTTATTTACTTTTTTAGTTAGACGAGATTTTTGACGGTTACCACTGTTTTGTTGGATAAGTCCTTTTTGAACAGCTTTGTCAATTTGTTTAATTGTATTTTTCAATGCAACTTTTGCATTTTCAACGTCGTTTGCTTCAACTAATTTTTCAACGTTTTTAATTGCTGAACGCATTTCTGATTTTTTAGATTGGTTAAGCACACGTTTCTTTTCGTTAATGTCAACACGTTTGATTGCTGATTTAATATTAGCCATTTTTTCACCTCCTAAAAAGGTTATGATTCAAATTAAGTTTAGCATAGATAAATATTCTCTAGATAAAAATTAGGAATATATGCAATTACATTAAAGTGGACAAAAGTTATTTTACCAAAGGAACCATGCGATTTCAATACTTTTATCATTTAATCGATCAATTTGTATGTTTTTGCCTAATTTGTCCATTCTAATATTAACGCTCACAGGCCAATCGCTTCAGAAATACACTACGCGCACCTTAGGGTGGCTGGTGAGCCTCCTTGTGCTATTACACTTTGGAGCCTCCGTGTATTTCCGCCGCTAGGATTGTGCGATTGCCACCTTTGACCGAAATATTCATTAAAAGATTAAGTTAGATTTTTCTCACCTATGGATGTTGAACTTCGCTTCGGACAGGAGAATCTTGTAGCAGTTGTAACCAACTGCTAAAGCAGAAGTGTTATACATGAAAATCACGCTACACGTATGTCGTAATCTATCTGTAAATAGTAACAAGCAATAGGAATTGAAGGTAACAATAAAACAAAGGGGTGTATCAGGAATGGAAGATAAAAACAAATCATATCAAGTAAGAACAGATTTAGCGGTGGAAGCAAGGGATATGTACGTAGAGACAGAAAAGAAACAGAAAAGTCATATTAAGGGTGTGACATTTAAAGAAAGGGCAGAGCAGGATGTAAGTATTTCTTATGTTGAGATTGATGCAGAAGGTGCAAAATTATTAGGAAAAAAAGCAGGTACATACATTACGATTTATGCAGATGGTGTAAAAAAACAGGATACTGCAAGACAAGAGGCGGCAGCTAGAATACTTGCAAAAGAACTGGAACAATTAATAGCAAAAAATAATATCTCAGAGAATAGCACTGGATTAATTGTTGGTCTTGGCAATTGGAATGTGACGCCAGATGCACTTGGTCCAATGACGGTAGAAAAAGTACTTGTCACAAGTCATTTATTTAAACTAAATTATGAAACGGTAAGTGAGGGTTATCGACCAGTTGCTGCAGTTACACCTGGCGTAATGGGGGTAACTGGAATTGAAACTGGAGATATTATTCATGGTATCGTAGAGAACTTCAAGCCAGATTTTGTAATCGCAATAGATGCCCTTGCATCAAGGTCGATTGAACGGGTTAACGAAACCATTCAGCTTTCCGATTCTGGTATTCACCCTGGATCTGGTGTGGGGAATAAACGAAAAGAGATTAGCTTCGAAACACTAGGTATTCCAGTAATTGCAATAGGAGTGCCAACAGTCGTTGACGCTGTTACGATTACTAGTGATACGATAGATTTTATCCTAAAGCATTTTGGCAGGGAGTGGAAAGAAAAAGATAGACCATCTAAATCGCTCGCACCAGCTGGGTTATCTTTTGGTGGGAAAAAATTTACGGAAGAGGACCTGCCTGACGAAGAGAAGCGACAAACGTTTTTAGGAATTGTTGGGACTCTACCAGAAGAAGAAAAAAGAAAGTTAATAGAGGAAGTGCTAACACCAATTGGGCATAATTTAATGGTTACGCCGAAAGAGGTAGATGGCTTCATGATAGATATGTCCAATGTGATTGCAAATGGGGTAAATGCTGCATTGCACCAAAATGTTGATGTTGATAATTTTGCTTCTTACTCAAGATAATCTACTCTATTAAATGATATCTACCCGTGAACTTTTTGTTCTACTTTCTAATCGTTACTCATAGATTTTACTAAGGGTAACCTTTAGAAAGGGTGGAGTCATGCTGTTAAAAAATAAGCGATACAAGCAAAAACAAGGAAAGCTTTTTTATAGAAGAAGTGGAATTTATCTTATAAGTATCATCGTTCTTTTTATCGCGATAGGTCTTTTAACAACAGCACAGCCAGCATACCGCTTTTCATCTAAAACTATTACGAATTGGACAAGTGATATTGATTCTTCTATCTTTATGAATTTAATAGGGATGGAAAATAGAGCATTTAAACGAACACTACTTGAGGAAAGTCTATTGCCAAGTCTTTCAACCATTCTATTTCAAGTTGCAACAAGTTTAACACCAAATGACCCACGGAGCTTACTAAGAAATGAAATTCCGGGTTTCTCCTCATTTGATAAAAACACATTAATTGCTGGAGAAGGAACGGATTATACGAACTATCCTATTGAATCATCAGCACCATTAGAAGAGATATTACAGGATAGAGTAGCTGTTATAGATGAAGATACATCAAAAGGTGCGGAGATTGAGAAAGATACGTCAAAAACAGCACCTACAACTGGGGATCGTGATGTCGTGTTTATATATAATACACATAATCGTGAATCCTTCTTGCCTTATCTGCCGGGAACAAACGGTTCGGATAGTGCCTTTCATAAGGAAGTAAATATAACAAATGTCAGTGATCGCTTAGCGAAGGCACTTGAAGCAAAAGGGATCGGTACTCAAGTTGATAAAACAGATATCGGAATGGTACTTGACGAAAAAGGAATGGAGTATTGGCAATCATACGATGCTTCTGGTGAAGTAGTAGAGGCGGCTATTACATCAAATAAGGAGATTAAGTATATATTTGATTTACATCGTGACGCACAAGGCAGGGATGTCACGACAAAGGAAATTAATGGTGAATCATATGCAAGAATTATGTTTGTTGTCGGAAGTGAGAGTAAGAATTTTAATAAGAATTCTGAGCTGGCCGCAAAGCTAGATCAATTAATTGAAGAGAAATATCCTGGGTTAAGCAGAGGTGTGATTCCACAAGGAGGGCCTGGAAATAATGGCGTGTATAATCAGGATTTAACAGATAATGCTGTGTTAATAGAATTCGGTGGCGTGGGTAATACCCTAGAGGAATTATATCGATCAGCTGACGCAATAGCAGAAGTGTTTAGTGAATATTACTGGGATGCAGAAGCAGTAAATGCAGCCCAATAGGAGGTAAAAGTAATGGTACGCACATTTATTATTATCCTATTGCTTGCGGTCTTTTTTCTAGCTGGTATACAATATGGAACGGATCGCAATCTAAATATTGCAAACGTCGCTACAACTGAAAATACTGATCTAACATTAACAGAGCAGGCACCCATTGTAACCGAGGCAGAGGTTGTAAGTGAAATGACCACTGGAAATATAATAGAAGCGGACAAACAAGAACATCTTATCCCGAAATTAGCTTCTTTTCTTGAAGGCGCAGTAAAGGGTTTTTATGAGATTGTTGTCGAAATACTTTACCAAATTGCTCAAGTATTTTTTTAACGGATGAGAAATTGTAGCTATAGACATCAAGCGTTAGCTGCCATTCAAAAGTATAGGGGCTATTCCTATATTTTTGAATGGTTCAATTTATAATTGGAAGCTGTTTATATTGGGCTTATGTGGAGTAAGACCTTTCACATTGTGCCTAAGTTTCACTTAATCATTGAATATCCTTGATTCTATTGCTATAATCATCATATTAATTATCCTTGAAATTTAGAGTTTTTTACTTGTAAAAGGGTAAAAGACATGTAGGAGTGAACAGCAAGAATGGGGAAAAAACAACGAAATGTACGTAATTTTTCGATCATCGCCCATATTGACCACGGAAAATCAACACTGGCGGATCGGATTTTAGAAAATACACAAACCGTTACAAAACGAGAAATGAAAGAACAGCTTCTTGATGCAATGGATTTAGAACGTGAAAGAGGCATCACAATTAAATTAAATGCGGTGCAGCTTCAATATAATAGTAAAAATGGAGAAGAATATATCTTCCATCTCATTGATACGCCTGGACATGTGGATTTTACATATGAGGTGTCACGAAGCCTTGCAGCATGTGAAGGAGCAATCTTAGTTGTCGATGCTGCCCAAGGAATTGAAGCACAGACGTTAGCGAATGTGTACCTTGCGATGGAAAATGATTTGGAAATCATTCCGGTTATTAATAAAATTGATTTACCAAGTGCAGACCCTGAACGGGTGAAGCAAGAGCTTGAAGATATTCTTGGCATCGATAAAGATGAAGTGATTTTAGCATCAGCAAAGGCGAATATTGGAATTGAGGAAATTCTGGAGCGCATCGTTGAGGTTGTTCCAGAACCAAAGGGAGACCCAGAAGAACCTCTCAAAGCGCTTGTTTTTGACTCTTTATATGATTCATACCGCGGCGTTATCGCTTATGTATGTATTAAAGAAGGCTCAATTAAAGTTGGCGATAAAATCAAGATGATGGCGACAGGTAAGGAATTTGATGTAAATGAAGTAGGTGTATTCACACCGAAAATCGTAGCAAGAGAGGAACTGCTCGTAGGTGATGTTGGTTATATTACTGCATCGATGAAGGATGTGAGTGATACACATGTCGGTGATACAATCACAAATGCGAATAATCCTGCCGTAGAAGCACTTCCAGGTTATCGACAATTAAATCCGATGGTTTACTGCGGATTATATCCAGTTGATTCAAACGATTATAATGATTTAAGGGAAGCGCTCGAGAGATTGGAATTAAATGATGCGGCGTTACAGTATGAACCAGAGACGTCTCAGGCATTAGGCTTCGGATTTAGATGTGGATTTTTAGGATTACTTCATATGGAAATTATCCAAGAACGGATTGAACGTGAATTTGATATTAACTTAATTACAACTGCACCTAGTGTTATTTTAGAGGTTGAGGCAACAAATGGAGAAACAATTACGATTGATAATCCTGCAAGCATGCCAGACCCGCAATCCATTCAAGAAATTCGTGAACCATATGTTAAAGCAACAATCATGGTACCGAATGACTATGTTGGTGCTGTAATGGAAATATCTCAGAAAAAACGCGGGAGCTTTGTTGACATGCAATACTTAGATGACATTCGTGTAAATGTTATTTATAATATTCCACTTTCCGAAATTGTTTATGATTTCTTTGATCAATTGAAGTCGAATACAAAGGGATATGCTTCCTTCGACTATGAAATGATTGGTTATCAGCAGTCTAATCTAGTTAAGATGGATATCTTACTAAATGGTGATACGATAGATGCATTATCATTCATTGTTCACCGTGATTTTGCATTCCATCGCGGAAAGCAAATAGTTGACAAGCTGAAAGAGCTAATTCCAAGACAACAATTTGAAGTACCGATCCAAGCTGCAATTGGCAATAAAATAGTAGCACGCTCTACCATCAAGGCAGTAAGAAAAGATGTAACCGCAAAATTGTATGGTGGAGATATTTCTCGAAAACGTAAATTACTAGAGAAACAAAAAGAAGGAAAGAAACGCATGAAAATGGTCGGCTCAGTAGAAGTACCTCAAGAAGCATTTATGGCTGTATTACAAATGAATGACGATTAAATCAATTATTAAGGGGGAGCTTACAAGCATTCATTTGCTAAAGCTTCCCTCAATTCTTTTTATAAAAGGCTGTCATCCTGAAAATAGGTATCGCAGTTAAAAGACTTGTTGTTTTTAAAAGATAATAAGCATAGCAAATAGTTGTTACATAATGCGAACAGGTTACAATTGTGTCTACGAATCTGGACGGTCGTAGCTATTTACACATGAGTTACCAGCACTTTGCTACAATCAATATTGATAGTTTTTGGTTTTCCATTTTTATCTATGGACTATTCTCTATCCCAAGCGGAAGAAATACACGAAGACTCCTCGAAAATAAAGTTCCATTTTCTTCGTGCGATGAAACGCTGCCGGAGCTTTCCTTGTCCTGTGGGGAGAAGGCTCACCAGCTCCCCACGGAAAGCGAAGTGTATTTCTGGAGTGACTGGCCAAGGAAGCAGATATCATCTTAATTTTTTCACAGTTTATCAAAAGGCGACAATCGATGAGAATAATATTTAATATAGAAGGACGAAGCTATCTAATATATGCCATGTCTATGTTCTAATTTTAAAAAAAGGAGTTAAATTGTATGAACGAAGTACAATCTGTCTATATTCATATTCCTTTTTGCCAGCAAATGTGCCACTACTGTGATTTTGTTAAATTCTTTTATAATGAAAAACTCGCAACAGAATATATAGAGGCATTGGCAAATGAAATCAATACGAATATTACAGGAACAAAAAATAAAGTAAAAACAATTTACATTGGTGGGGGAACGCCAACCGCACTTAATTTACAGCAATTACGTTCATTGCTGATGATTATTGACAATAAATTTGATATTGCAAGTTGTGAAGAATTTACAATCGAAGTGAACCCTGGTGATATTGATGATGAAAAAACAAAATTACTGTATGATTTTGGTATAACAAGAATTTCCTTCGGTGTGCAAGTAATGGATGATAAATTATTAGCAGAATTGGGAAGAATACATCGTGTAAGTGATGTGTATAAAACAGTCGATCTATTAACGAAGCATCAGTTTTCCAATATTAGTCTAGATTTAATTTACGCATTGCCAAATCAAACAGTGGAGCAGTTTAAACAATCATTGGATGAGGCACTTACATTTAATTTGCCACATTATGCAACATATGGATTACAGATAGAGCCGAAAACAGTGTTTTATCAACGTCATAAGAAGGGCATGCTACATCGGCCTTCAGAAGATGATGAAATAACAATGTATGAAATTTTAAAACAAACGATGCAAGCGAATGGTGTCAGACAATATGAATTAAGTAACTTTGCGAAAAAGGGATATGAAAGCAAACATAATTTGACATATTGGAGCAATGGCTATTATTACGGATTTGGTGCAGGGGCACATGGATACTTGCCAGAGCGCCGAGTAACAAACTTAAGACCATTGCCTGCCTATGTTAAAGAAGCAATGACAAGCGGGAAGCCAATACTTCAAACAGAAAAAATAAGACTGAAAGAGAAATTAGAAGAAGAAATGTTTCTAGGATTAAGAAAGATAGCTGGAATTAACATGAAATCTTTCTCAAATAAATATGGGTTCTCGCCAAAACAATTATACAAGCAGGAGATTTCAGATTTAGTTCAGCGCGGTTTATTGCTAGAAACAGACGAAACCATCAAATTAACTGACAGAGGAATGCTTTTAGCAAATCAAGTGTTTGAGGAATTTATGTTAGAAGATTCCGACTTAATAGGTGTTTAGGGCAAGATTATTGACCTAAAAACGAGAGTTTGATACTATAATAATAGTATTAGCACTCAAGTCACTCGAGTGCTAACAGAGGTGAACATCATGTTGACAGAAAGGCAGCTATTGATTTTACAGGTTATTATTGATGAATTCATCGAGACGGCTCATCCAGTCGGCTCACGAGCAATTTCGAAAAAGGGAACCATACCATATAGCGCTGCTACAATTAGAAATGAGATGGCAGATTTAGAAGATATGGGATTTCTAGAGAAAACCCATTCTTCATCAGGTCGTATTCCTTCAGAATCGGGGTACCGTTATTATGTTGACCATTTAATTGCTCCAAATCCATTGCAAAAAGATGTAAACATCATTAAAAGCATTATTAAAGATGGGTTTTATGAATTTGAACAAATCGTTCAAATGTCAGCAGAACTACTTTCTGAGCTTACGAATTATACATCGATTATTCTGGGACCAGAGTTATTGGATACGAAGCTGAAGCAGTTACAAATTGTTACGCTCTCGTCTCAAGCAGCAGTAGCTATTTTAATTACTGACACAGGTCATGTAGAGCATCGGTCGTTTAAAGTACCACCTACCATTAATCCATCAGATTTGGAAAAAATGGTTAACATTTTAAATGATCGGTTAAAAGGTGTTCCAATTGTTCGTTTGGATGAAATTTTCCATAGTGAAGTTGCACAATTAATGAAATTGTACATCCGTGATTATGATAAAACCTATGATTATTTGAAAGATATCTTTTTATATGATCATCCGGTTAAATTATATATAAGTGGAAAATCAAACATCTTAATGCAGCCTGAATTTAATGATGTTGGCAAAATCCGAACTTTCTTCACTATGATGGAAGATGAAAATGAAATAATTAATCTTTTGAGAAACTCCCATCACGGGATTAAAGTGACGATTGGCAATGAAAACAAAGTCGAAGCAATTAAAGACCTCAGTTTAATTACTGCTCCCTATCAACTGACTAATAATCTGATGGGAACTATTGCCTTGATTGGTCCGACAAGAATGGAATATCGTAAAGTTATTTCATTATTAAACGGTCTATCAAACGAAATGACCAATGCGCTATACAAATGGTCTCAGTATGATGGATAAATAATACGGCCACAAAGATAAATGCACAATCATTCGCATATTAATGATGGTTGTGAAGCAAGTCTTGCTGCTGCTTTAGTGCAGGGGCTTGACGTGGTAGGGTGGAAGAAGCCCGCCTACCACCTTTTTGCGGTGGAGTTTATTTCAATTACTATTCATGTTATAGTTTTACTTTGATAGTTAAGAAAGTATAAAGTATTTCTTACTACATAAGTGCAACTAAGGTCGTCACGGAAAGGCTTGGTTAAACCTTAGTTTTCTAATGATTTTGGAGGTGGCAAATTTGGAAGAAAATAAAGAAAAAGTGCAAGATGAGACAATCGAAAATGAAGAAATAGAACATGAAATTATTGATTCAGACAATGATGGACAAGTAGAATCAGATGATAATCAGGAAGCAGCTTTTAAGAAGCTCGATGCATTACAAAAAGAAAAAGATGAGGTTTACAGCCGTTTATTAAGACTGCAAGCAGAATTTGATAATTTTAAGAAACGCTCACAAAAAGAAAAAGAAGCAGATCGTAAATATAAATCACAGGATGTAGTTGTGGACTTACTGCCAGCATTGGATAACTTCGAACGTGCATTGCAAGTAGAAGCAACACCAGAAACATCTAATTTGATCGAAGGGATATCAATGGTATATCGACAGTTCCTTGATGCTTTGAAATCACAAGGTGTAGAGCCGATTGATGCTGAAGGAAATGAATTCGATCCAAATTTACATCATGCTGTAATGCAAATTGAAGATGAATCAATTGCATCAAATACAGTTGTAGAAGAATTGCAAAAAGGGTATATGTTAAAAGACCGCGTAATTCGACCTGCGATGGTAAAAGTAAATAAATAATGAAACAGTAGTCAAGGAGGAAATCAGATTATGAGTAAAATTATTGGTATTGACTTAGGAACAACAAATTCATGTGTATCTGTAATTGAAGGTGGAGAAGCTGTTGTTATTCCTACTCCAGAAGGTAGCCGTACTACTCCATCTGTTGTAGCTTTTAAAAACGGTGAAAGACAAGTAGGGGAAGTTGCGAAACGTCAAGCAATTACAAACCCAAATACAATCCAATCAATTAAACGTCATATGGGTACTGATTATAAAGTCAAGATTGAAGATAAAGAATATACACCACAAGAAGTATCGGCAATCATACTACAACATATCAAGTCATATGCAGAAGATTACATCGGTGAAAAAGTTGATAAGGCAGTTATTACAGTTCCTGCGTATTTTAATGATGCAGAACGTCAAGCAACAAAAGATGCTGGTAAGATTGCTGGTCTTGAAGTAGAACGTATTATTAACGAGCCAACTGCTGCTGCCTTAGCATACGGTATTGATAAAGCAGACCAAGATCAAACAATTCTTGTATATGACCTTGGCGGTGGTACGTTTGACGTATCTATCTTAGATATTGGTGATGGTACGTTTGAAGTTGTTGCAACTGCAGGAGATAATCGCCTAGGCGGAGACGACTTTGACCAAGTAATAATAGACTACATGGTGCAAGAATTTAAGAAAGAAAATGGAATCGATCTTTCTAAGGATAAAATGGCTACACAACGTTTGAAAGACGCTGCTGAGAAAGCGAAGAAGGATTTATCAGGTGTTTCTCAAACACAAATTTCATTGCCGTTTATTACTGCTGGTGAAGCAGGACCATTACATTTAGAGTTAACACTAACTCGTGCGAAATTTGAAGAATTATCAGGTGAATTAGTTGAAAGAACAATGATTCCAACTCGTAAAGCATTATCAGATGCTGGACTTTCTGCAAGTGAAATCAATAAAGTCCTTCTAGTTGGTGGCTCAACACGTATTCCAGCTGTACAAGAAGCAATTAAACGTGAACTTGGCCAAGAGCCTTCTAAAGGTGTTAACCCGGATGAGGTAGTTGCATTAGGTGCAGCAATCCAAGGTGGTGTACTTCAAGGTGATGTTAAAGACGTATTATTATTAGACGTTACACCACTCTCATTAGGTATTGAAACAATGGGTTCTGTATTTACTAAATTAATTGAACGTAATACAACAATCCCAACAAGTCATTCACAAGTGTTCTCAACTGCTGCGGATAATCAAACAGCTGTTGATATCCATGTCCTTCAAGGGGAACGTGAAATGGCTTCAGATAATAAAACATTAGGTCGTTTCCAGTTAACGGATATTCCACCAGCACCAAGAGGGGTTCCTCAAGTTGAAGTAACTTTCGATATTGATGCGAATGGTATTGTTAATGTTCGTGCGAAAGATTTAGGTACGAATAAAGAACAATCCATTACAATTAAATCATCTTCAGGCTTATCAGACGAAGAAGTAGAAAAGATGATTAAAGAAGCTGAGGAAAATGCAGAAGAGGATAAGAAACGTCGTGAAGAAATTGATCTTCGTAATGAAGCAGATCAACTAATCTTTACTACAGATAAAACGATTAAAGATCTAGGCGATAAAGTTTCAGAAGATGATAAACAAAAAGCTGAAGCAGCAAAAACGGAATTAAAGACAGCACTAGAGTCTAATGACGTTGAGCAAATCAAAGCGAAAAAAGAAGTACTTGAAGAGCAAGTACAACAATTGTCAGTAAAACTTTATGAGCAACAAGCCCAACAAGCGCAGCAAAGTGCTGATGGTGCCGGGAGCACAGCAGGTTCACAAGATGATAACGTTGTTGATGCAGACTATCAAGAAGTCGATGATGACAAAGATAATAAATAATATTCCATATAGATGAACATAAATGAGTCAAAGTCAGGATTCTCTTGGCTTTGACTTTTTTACTCGGTAGAGTATATGGTCATTTGCTTTAAAAGAAGAAAAGATGCTATTATTAAACTTATGCAATTGTGTATCGGGAGAGTGATGAAAGTTGAGTAAACGAGATTATTATGAAGTACTTGGAATAGAAAAAAATGCAACACCAGAAGAAATAAAAAAAGCATACCGTAAGTTAGCAAGAAAATACCATCCAGATGTAAACAAAGAAGCTGGTGCTGAAGAAAAATTTATCGAAGTAAAAGAGGCATATGAAGTGCTTAGCGATGATTCCAAACGATCACAATACGATCAATTTGGTCATGCTGGTGCAAGTGGTCAAGGATTTGGTGGATTTGGCGGTGCACAGGACTTCGGTGGCTTTGGTGATATTTTCGATATGTTCTTTGGTGGTGGCGGTGGCAGAAGACGTGACCCTAACGCCCCAAGCCAAGGTGCAGATTTGCAATATACAATGGTCTTAGATTTTGAAGAAGCCATTTTTGGTAAACAAGTTGATATTAATATACCTAAAGAAGAAAACTGTGATACATGTAATGGTTCAGGTGCGAAGCCAGGTACAAAACCAAAAACATGTTCACATTGTAATGGTTCCGGCCAACTGAACCAAGAACAGAATACACCATTTGGAAAAGTTGTAAACCGAAGAGTGTGCCACCATTGTCAAGGAACAGGTAAAATTATTCCCGAAAAATGTAACACATGCGGTGGCAGCGGAAGAGTGAAAAAGAATAAAAAAATCAACATCAATATTCCAGCAGGTATTGATGAAGGTCAACAAATTCGTGTAGCAGGAAAAGGGGAAGCTGGATTAAACGGTGGACCAGCTGGTGACTTATTTGTTGTTATCCAAATCAGATCCCATGAATTTTATGAGCGTGAAGGAGATAATATTTATTGTGAATTACCTGTAACCTTTGCGCAAGCCGCACTTGGGGATGAAATGGAAGTGCCAACTGTCCATGGGAAAGTGAAGCTTAAAGTGCCAGCAGGAACACAAACAGGGAAAACCTTCCGTTTAAGAGGAAAGGGTGCGCCAAATGTACGTGGACGTGGACAAGGGGATCAGTATGTTAAAGTAAGAATAATGACACCTACTAATTTAACTGATAAGCAAAAAACATTGCTACGTGAATTTAATGAAATTGGTGGAAATGAATCGATAGATGAGCAAGATGGTTCTTTCTTCCAGAAGTTTAAGAATGCTTTTAAAAATAATGATTAATGATGTTGCAGCTGCAGCATCAACTACATATTAATTTTCATTATGAGAGGAGGAAACAACTTGAAATGGTCAGAAATTTGCATTCACACAACGAACGAAGCAATTGAGCCAATCTCAAATATTCTGCATGAAACTGGTGCTAGTGGTCTTGTAATTGAAGAACCAATGGAATTGGTTAAAGAAGATACACCATTTGCGGAAATCTATGAACTTGATCCAAATGATTTCCCGGATGAAGGGGTACGGATAAAAGCATACTTACCAATGAATAGCTTTTTAGGAGAAACTGTTGAAGAAATTAAGCAAGCTATAAATAATTTATTGGTTTACGATATTGACCTTGGTCAAAACCATGTGACATTAAGTGAGGTACATGAGGAAGAATGGGCTACCGCCTGGAAAAAGTACTATAAGCCAGCTAAGATTTCCAAGAAGATTACAATTACGCCAACATGGGAAGAGTATACTCCAGTAGATAGTGATGAAATTATTATCGAGTTGGATCCTGGAATGGCTTTTGGTACAGGGACACATCCAACTACTGTGTTAAGTGTTCAAGCATTAGAAGCATATTTAAATAAAGGTGACACAGTAATAGATGTGGGCAGTGGATCTGGAATATTGAGTATTGCATCGGTTTTACTAGGAGCAAGTAAAGTACAGGCATTTGACCTGGATGAAATAGCAATAAAAAGCACAAAAACAAATGCAAAAATCAACAAAGTAGAAAATAAAATTATTGCAAAGCAAAATAATTTATTAGACCAGGTTGATGAAAAAGCAAATATTATCGTTTCAAATATTTTAGCAGAAATTATTGTTCGGTTTGCTGATGATGCATGGAAGAATCTTAAAGATGGCGGATTATTTATTACTTCCGGTATTATTCAAGGAAAAAAACAACTCGTGCATGATCGATTAAAAGAGGCTGGCTTTGAGATAATTGCGATGAATGAAATGGAAGATTGGATTTCAGTTATTGCAAAGAAAGTCCTCTAAATATCGTATTGAATTGATTAAAAGTAGGTGCAAATGATGCAACGTTACTTTATTCCACAAATAGATTGGCAAGGAAATGAAATAAGTATCAAAGGTGATGATGCACATCACATTATTCGTGTAATGCGAAATCAGGTTGGCGATCAAATTATCTGTAATCATCAAGATGGTAATGCGGCTATTTGTGAAATAACATCTCTAAATCAGAATATTGTCCATGCTGCTGTGATTGATTGGAAGGCGGAGACTGTTGAGCTCCCAATTGCAGTTACCATTGCACAAGGGCTGCCAAAAGGCGACAAATTCGACTTAATATTACAAAAGGGAACAGAGCTTGGCGCAAGTAGGTTTATCCCAGTAAAAATGGATCGCTCAATCGTTGTTTGGGATGGAAGGAAAATAGAGAAGAAGATGGCCCGCTTTGAGAAAATTGTCAAAGAAGCGAGTGAGCAAAGTCATCGGAATAAGATTCCAGAAATTGTGCTGCCAATGACGGTAGCCGAGCTCATTCACGAATCAGTGAACTATGATGTGAAGATCTTTGCTTATGAAGAGGAAGCAAAAGTAGAGGCTCATCAATCATTTGCTGGAATTGTAAGTCGAATTGTTGATAATCAAAAGGTTCTTCTTTGTATCGGTCCTGAAGGTGGTTTTTCTGAGCAGGAAGCGAAAAAGTTAAAGGAGAATGGGTTTCATGCGGTAAGGCTTGGTCCAAGAATACTGCGAACAGAAACCGCGTCATTATATGCATTGGCAAGTTTGTCTTATCATTTAGAAGAAATAAACGGTAATCACGATTAATAAATATAACTTAGATAGGAATGAAGAAAATGAGTAAAGAATTAGCAAAGTATATCGACCATACACAATTAAAACCTGAAACAACTAAAGAACAAATTAAGCAAATTATTGATGAGGCTAAGGAATATGAGTTTGCTTCTGTTTGTGTGAATCCTTACTGGGTTCCTTATTGTCAAGAACATTTACGTGATTCATCTGTAAAAGTATGTACAGTTATCGGTTTCCCGTTAGGTGCATCCTCAACGAAAACAAAGGTATTTGAAACGGTGCAAGCGATTAAAGACGGTGCAGATGAGGTTGACATGGTAATTAATATTGGCGAATTGAAATCAGCTAATTATGATGTAGTTAAAGCTGATATTGCAGGCGTAGTGAATGCTGCAAAGAATCAAGCACTTGTAAAAGTCATTATTGAAACATCTCTTCTAACAAATGATGAGAAAGTTCAAGCATGTGAATTAGCAAAAGCAGCTGGGGCAGACTTCGTAAAAACATCTACTGGTTTCTCTGGTGGAGGTGCTACAATTGAGGATGTTAAGTTAATGCGTAAAACAGTAGGACCGGAAATGGGTGTCAAGGCATCTGGTGGAGTACGTGACTATGAATCAACTAAGGCTATGATTGATGCCGGCGCAACAAGAATTGGTGCTAGTGCTGGAATTGCAATTGTAAATGGCAGCGGATCTACATCAGATTATTAAACTGCATTCAATTCTAGATTTATTTCAATAAAAATAATCTGTTGACCTAGAAGTAGGAATATATTATACTTTAAGCAGGCATATGATAAAAGAATGCATATGTCTGTATAATCTTGTTTTATGCTTCGGAGGGAGGGAAATTAGCATGTCAAATACAACTCGCGTTCGTAAAAACGAGTCTCTTGAGGATGCTCTTCGTCGCTTTAAACGTAGTGTGTCAAAAAGCGGTACACTACAGGAATATCGTAAGCGTGAACACTATGAAAAACCTAGCGTTAGACGTAAGAAGAAGTCTGAAGCAGCTAGAAAACGTAAATTCTAAAGAGGGTGCAATTTAATGTCACTACTTGATCAATTAAATCAAGATATGAAGCTAGCAATGAAAAGTAAAGATAAAGAGACCCTCAGCGTTATTCGTATGGTCAAGGCTTCTATACAAAATGAATTAATTAATCTAGGTAAAGCGACACTTTCAGAAGATGAAGAATTAACAATTTTATCACGTGAGGTTAAACAACGAAAAGATTCCCTCCATGAATTTAAATCTGCTGGACGCGAAGATCTTGTTAACAAAGTTGAAACAGAATTAACTATTGTGCAAGCATATATGCCAGAACAACTTACTAAGGAAGAATTGTTAGTAATTGTTCAGCAAGCGATTCAGGAAGTTAATGCTACATCCAAGAAGGATATGGGTAAAGTGATGAGCGCAGTGATGCCAAAAGTAAAAGGTAAGGCAGATGGCTCTCAAATAAATGAACTTGTATTACAACAATTAAATTAACGTCATGAAAAGGTCCTTATTGTTTAGCGATAAGGACCTTTTCATTTTTTTGGATGGTCACTTAGTAATTACTGATATTGATTCGTTTACAGTGCACATTACGAAATAACTTTTAAAAGTTGATTTCTGTTTTAATAATAGACGAACTAAATAACCTATTATCTATTTCGCTGGCCGAGCGATTATGATACTATCTAAGTAGATTGCTGTTAGATAATCTTTCATGTCTCATTATCTAAAAAGATAAAAATGAAACCTAATACATATCTTTATCGTAGTACTATTTATACAGAAGTGAAAAGGGGGTGATACATAATGCCAGGTAAAAGAATTACAATGGGTATTCTTTTAATTGCGATTATTTTCATGGCATTTCAAGCCAATCCAAATATATTTCAGGCGGCGGAAAAGGGAAGTGGAAAGACAGTATATGTAATCCCGATAGAAAGAGAAGTTGAGAGGGGATTAGAAGGTTTTCTAACAAGAACAGTCGGCGAAGCATTAGAATCTGGCGCAGATCATATCATATTTGAGATTGATACTCCAGGAGGAAGAGTCGATTCTGCAGGTCAAATTGGTGAATTGCTGCAAAGCATTGATATTCCAACAACATCCTTCATTGTACATGAAGCACTTTCTGCAGGTTCATACATCGCTCTACATATGGATTATATATACTTTAAGCCAAATGCAACAATGGGAGCTAGTGGTGTAATTACAAGTGATGGTAATGCAGCAGATAAAAAAGCCCAGTCTGCCTGGTTAGCGGCGATGCGAAGTGCTGCAGAGTCAAAAGGAAGAGATCCACTTTATGCAGCAGCGATGGCAGATAAAAATATAGATCTTCCACAATATGATGCTCCGAAAGGTGAGTTCCTGACGTTAGGTCCTAAACAGGCGATGGAAGTAGGCTACGCAGATGGAATAGTTAATGACAGGGTAGAGCTATTAAGCGAACTAGATCTCTCTGAAGCTTCTGTTGTGGAGACAGAGCCCACGTTTGCTGAAGAGGTTGCAAGATTCATCACAAATCCGATTGTGATACCAATCCTACTTTCTATAGCAAGCCTGGGACTTATCGTTGAGTTATATTCTCCTGGGTTTGGCGTACCAGGGACAATGGGAATTATTGCACTACTATTATTTTTCTATGGTCATATTATTGCTGGCCTTGCAGGTATGGAAGCAATAATATTACTTATTCTCGGAATCGGATTAATTATACTGGAGTTTTTTATACCAGGAGGAATTGTTGGCTTCATTGGAATTGCAGCGATATTAGGATCTCTATTCATGTCGGGCTATAGTGTCAGTCATATGGCGATGAGTGTTTCGATTGCCTTTATTGTAGCTATCGTAGCTGGCATTATTCTGTTCAGAAGAATTGGCCTGGATAAAGGTGTTTTCAGACATATTATTTTGCGCGATCAAACGACGACAGAACTTGGCTATATATCATCTGTTAGCCGCTTAGAATTGATTGGGTTAGAAGGTGTTGCCGTCACACCCTTACGTCCTTCTGGGATTGGCTTGTTTAATGATGAGCGGGTTGATATAGTTACTGAAGGTAGTTTTATTGAAAAGGACAATCCAATTAAAGTAATAAAAGTAGAAGGAAATCGGGTTGTTGTTAAAGAAGTTAATTAAAAATAGAATTTATAGGAGGAATTTGGATGAGTTTAGTTGACCTTATGCCGTTAATTATTATTGCGGTTATTATTATTGCTCTAGCAATATTATTTACATTTGTACCAGTAGCACTGTGGATTAGCGCTTTAGCAGCAGGGGTTAAGGTAAGTATTTTTACTCTTATTGGAATGCGATTACGTCGTGTTGTTCCTAGCAGGGTAATCAATCCATTAATTAAAGCACATAAAGCTGGATTGAATGTGACAACAAATCAATTAGAAAGTCACTATTTAGCTGGTGGTAATGTGGATAGGGTTGTAAATGCATTAATCGCTGCACATCGAGCAAATATTGCATTGCCATTCGAACGTGGAGCTGCTATTGATTTAGCAGGCCGTGACGTATTGGAAGCAGTTCAAATGAGTGTTAATCCAAAGGTTATCGAAACGCCGTTTATTGCTGGGATTGCAATGGATGGAATCGAAGTTAAAGCATTAGCAAGAATTACGGTACGTGCTAATCTTGATCGACTTGTAGGTGGTGCTGGTGAAGAAACAGTAATCGCCCGTGTTGGTGAAGGTGTTGTAAGTACAATTGGTAGCTCGGAAACACATAAAAAAGTACTAGAAAACCCTGATTCAATCTCACATACAGTATTAGCTAAGGGGTTAGATGCAGGAACGGCATTTGAAATCTTATCGATAGATATTGCAGATGTTGATGTAGGTAAAAATATCGGAGCTATTTTACAAACAGACCAAGCAGAGGCTGATAAAAATATCGCTCAAGCGAAAGCAGAAGAACGTCGTGCAATGGCTGTTGCCCAAGAGCAAGAAATGCTTGCCCGTGTACAAGAAATGCGCGCGAAAGTTGTGGAAGCAGAGGCTGATGTACCACTCGCATTAGGAGAAGCATTGAGATCAGGTAAAATGGGTGTTATGGATTACCTAAATTACGAAAATATTAACGCTGATACAGATATGCGTGATACGATTGGGAAATTAACCAAAGAAAACAATGATGAAAATGGGAAAAAATAAGGTGATAAGAAATATGGATAAAGGAGGAGTTTGATGGGTGGATTTCTTGATTTAATATTCGATAATTTTTTTATTGTAGTTATTATTATTTCCGCTATAATGGGACTTTTCGGCAAGAAATCTGATGAAACAGAAAAGAAGAAACCGCAATCGAATCGCCCAAAACCTGCTCCTAATCCTGTATCTAGAAGGCAGCAAAATGAGAGGGAAAGAGCTAATCGTACACCTGGTTCAAACCAATCGAGAAGCAATGTTCCTCATCCTTCAAAGCCAATGGTCTCAACCATGTCTATTGAAGAACAACAAAAAGCTCAAATTGAACGTCTCAAAGGAAATTTTAAAGCATTAGATAACAAAGCAAATAATGATTTCTCTCATCATGCTTTCGTTGCAAATCCACTTGAGAAGTCAGTAAATGAATTATCAAAAGAACAAGCAAACTATAAGAAACAGCTTCGCACTAACTTAACGCGTAAGGGATTAGTAAATGGCATCATCATGTCAGAAGTATTAGGCTCACCAAGAGCAAGAAATCCTTATCAAAGCATAGTAGAGCAAAGGAAAAAATCATAATATAAGAAGGCCATTTACAGCATGGTGAAATACCATTGCTGTAAATGGCTTTTTTTATTTCCTTAATTCTAAAAAACAATTCATTTTTACAATCTATGGTGTAAAGTGCTGAATTGATATTAGTGCCAATTCTTATTTCAGACCTGCCCAGCAATTGCTACAGTCAACGTCGATATCTAGTGAGGTTGCCATTCTTTTTTTCGCTAGATTCTGCACTATCCCCAGCGTAGTGTATTTCTGGAGCGAGCGGTCCTAGAGAACTCCCTCAATTAAGTTCACTCTTTTCAGCAATCAATAGGAAATAAGCTTCTTTATTGAATTTATTTTATCCCTTAAGCTAGTTTAGTTCTTATCTTTTCTCCTAATTCATAAATATGAATATGAGAGGGTGAGGCATCTATGAGTAAATGGCAACAACGTGTTCGAATGTTAATGGTAAATTATCTTGCACTTCCTTCTGATGTCATATTAGAATTACCTCGGATTACAATTATTGGACAAATCCATGTATATATAGAAAACCATCTAGGTTTGGCAACTTATTCCGATACAGAGCTAAAGTTAAAAATGAAACAAGGATTCGTTCAGATTACTGGTACTTCATTTGTTATCAAAATGATGCTGCCTGAAGAAATACTATTAGAAGGAAGTATCACAGATGTTAAGTTTTTACCAGATAATAAGGAATAACAAGTGGGGGAGAATATGAAACCAATTCAAGGATCATTTATAACAGGATATGTATCGATATTAATTAAAGGTGAGCAACCTGAATTATTTTTTCAAATATGTTCAAAACATGGTATAACAATTTGGGATATGAAAAAGCATGCACCAGATTTATGTGAAGGAAAAATTAAATTAACAGATATTAAACTCGTTAAGAAAATACGGAGAGGAACAGGTTATAAAGTATCGTTTATTCAAAAAAAGGGTTATCCCTTCTTATTTAAACGATTTATGAGGAAACGTCCACTCATTATTGGATTATTATTGGGTTTTTTTCTTGTTATTTTTTTATCCAATATTATTTGGGATGTAAAAATTACTGGTGTTCCAAAGGATATTGAGGAGAAGATTAGCAAACAATTAAATCAGTATGGTGTACATCCTGGTGCCTGGATTTTCTCCTTAGAGTCGCCGAATTTAATCCAGCAACAATTGGTGAAGGATGTACCGGAACTCTTATGGGTTGGAGTTGATCAAAAAGGGACAACCTTTTACCTTGAAGGCGTTGAAAAGATTATCGTCAAAGAAGTTCCAGCAGGTGAACCGCGAAATTTGGTTGCTAAGAAGAATGGCGTCATTAAAGATTTATACGTTTCAAAGGGTATCCCTCGTGTAAAAGTGAATGATTATGTAGAAAAGGGTGACTTGCTAGTTTCTGGTGTAATTGGCAATGAAACAGACGAGGAAGGTACAATGGAATTAATCGCTGCAGATGGTCTGATAACTGCAAATACCTGGTATGAGGTTTCTGTGACGATCCCACTTAATTACTATGATGAGCAAGTAACAGGAAATAATGAAAAGAAATATTTTCTAAAAGTTGGGGATTTCCAATTGCCAGTATGGGGGTTTGGAACACCAGATTATTCGGATATCCATCGGGAATCGACAGAAACGCCAGTGCGAATATTTAAATGGGAATCACCAATTAAAGTTGTGGAAAATGTATTAAGTGAAAAAAAGTCTAATAGGCGTGAGAGAACAAGGGAAGAAGCGGTTAAAATAGGAATTGAACAAGCAAAAGCAGATTTACAATTAGAGTTGGGTCCAGAAGCAGAAATTATGACAGAGAAAATTTTGCATGAAACGATGGACCATGGTAAAGTTAAATTAAACTTATATATAACAGTTGAGGAAAATATTGGTGATGCACAACTTCTAAACCAAGGAGATTGATTATGACAGAAAACTTAACCGAGATTGACCTACATTTAACTGATCCAAATGAAGTATTAGCTTTATTTGGAACAAATGATAAATATTTAAAATTAATAGAAGCACAGTTGAAGGTATCCATCGTTTCAAGAGGAGAACAAGTGCGTGTATCTGGAGAGAAGCAAGCAATCTCATATGTCCAAGAGATTTTTAATGCATTATTAACGGTAATCAAACGCGGCCTTACTATTTCGGAAAGGGATGTTGTATACGCAATTGATTTAGCCCTAAAGGGTAAAATTAATCAATTCGAAACTCTTTTCGAGGATGAAATTACGAGAAATGTTAAAGGAAAACCGATACGTGTAAAAACCCTTGGGCAGAAGGGTTATATTAACTCAATTAAATCGAGTGATCTCGTATTCGGAATAGGTCCTGCCGGAACTGGAAAGACTTATTTGGCTGTCGTAATGGCTGTCAAAGCACTAAAAGACGGGAAAATAAAAAAAATTATTTTAACCAGACCTGCTGTAGAAGCCGGTGAAAGCTTAGGCTTCTTACCTGGTGATTTAAAAGAAAAAGTTGATCCATATTTAAGACCATTGTATGATGCCTTGCACGACGTACTTGGTGCCGAGCATACTTTACGTTTAATTGAAAGAGAGACAATAGAAATTGCACCACTTGCATATATGCGCGGGAGAACACTGGATGATGCTTTTGTTATTCTTGATGAAGCACAAAATACGACTCCAGCACAAATGAAGATGTTCCTAACCCGTTTAGGTTTTGGTTCGAAAATGGTCATAACAGGCGATATAACACAAATTGATTTGCCTAAAGGAGTCACATCTGGCTTACAGGTAGCTGAACAATTACTGAAGCGAGTTGATGGTATTAAATTTGTTCATCTGGATCAAACAGACGTTGTAAGACATCCATTAGTACAACGAATAATTGCTGCATATGAAAACAGTAATTAGGTTCAATTTATTATGTCATAAACCCCGAAACTCAGGGGTTTTATTTTGCAGATAAGAAAGAATATTTTTTCTTACTGCATAAGTTCAATTATGGCTCTCATAAAAATTGACTGAGTCCAAGTGTTCTAGTACCTGACTGTAAATGGGGTGTTGAAATGAAAAAAAAGGTACGAAAAAATAATAAATTAGAGGAATTTATTAGAAAAAGAAAGCACGTTACTTCTATTAGTTTATCAGTCACTTTACTAGCCGTTTTTTTCTTTTTCATAACATTAAATAATGTACATACAGATACATATGACATAAAACGCTTTAGTACAGCAAATGAAACAATCCGTTCACCAATAACAATTGAAAATGAACAAGAAACAGAACGGAAAACAAGAGAGACGGTACAGTCAGTACCGGATCGCTTTAATATATCATCAGAAATAACCGAAGAGAGAGTCAATTATGTTAAGGAAATTTTCGATGCAATCGCTACATTAGAATCCGAAGAAATGTCTGAAACAGAAGATGAGGAAGCGAACGGTGATAGGATTGTCCCATTGTCAAATCAGGATAAGGTTAATCGCTTAAAACAAATATTATCTGAACAAATAACCGAATCATTAGATAATCAGACGCTGATGCAAATTATCATGACACCGAAAGATGAACGGGAAATTGGTCGAGAGTTGCTTGTCGAAAACTTAGAGACGGTGTTAAATAATGGTGTTCGTACAGAGAATATTCAATCGGCAATCTCGGAAATAAACCAAAGTATCAAATATGCATCACTCAATGAGGAGCTCAAGCAGCCTTTAATAGAGCTTAGTGAATTTGCTGTCGTTGAAAATTCCTTTTTCGATGTGGAACAAACACAAGAAGCTAGAAAAGAAGCTGCAAGTAATGTGGATCCAGTTATGATTAGAGCTGGTGAAGTGATTGTTCAAGAAGGACAAACGATTACAAATGAAATTTATGAAGAATTAAATTTAGTCGGTTTACTAGATGGCCAACGAAATTTTTTTCCGGCAATAGGGCTTGGGCTATTAATTATTCTAATCAGCAGTACGATTGCTTATGAGCTATCGATACTTAGGAAGCAAAATAAATTAGAAAAAGGTAAGCTTATTTCCATTATAAGCATTAGCATCTTAATCATTTCATTATTAAAGATAGTAAGTTTATTTCTAACTTCGGGAAATCAAATGTTTTATATTGTGCCTATTGCCACTGGAGCATTTTTATTAAAATTATTAATTAATGAACGGGTTGCCATTATCTTTTCAGCACTTTTTTCTATTATTAGTGGTATTATTTTTAATGGAGAGATACCTGGATCACTCAATATTGATGCGGTAATCTATTTCTTTTTCTCCCAGTTAGCTGCAATCACATTCTTAACAAATGTTAAAGACCGTACATCGATATTAAAAGCGGGAATTGGTGTCATGGTTGTAAACATAATTACTATATTATTATTTGTATTTCTATCCTTTGAAAAATATGATTTAATTGATTTATTAATTCAATCTGGTTTTGGAATTGTTTCTGCTTTTTTATCGGTTGTCTTGACTATCGGGTTGCTGCCATTTTTCGAAACAGTACTTGGTGTATTATCCGATATGAAATTATTACAGTTATCAAATCCTAATCAGCCATTGCTTAAAAAGCTATTAACTGAGACACCAGGAACCTATCATCATTCCGTGATGGTGGCGAACCTTAGTGAAACAGCATGTGAAGCAGTTGGAGCCAACGGATTATTAGCAAGGGTTGGTGCATATTACCATGATATTGGTAAAACAGTCCGGCCACAGTATTTTATTGAAAATCAAATGACCAAACGAAATCCACATGATTTTATTGATCCGAAAGAAAGTGCTAAAATAATTATTAGCCATCCATATGATGGGGCGAATCAGTTAAAGAAATACAAGCTGCCCAAGGAAATCATTGATATTGCTGAACAGCATCATGGAACATCTTTATTAAAATTCTTTTATTATAAAGAAAAGGAAAAAAACGAGAATATTGATGAGACTTCCTTCCGTTACCCAGGGCCAAAGCCGCAAACGAAAGAAGCAGCAATTATTTGCATTTGTGATTCTGTTGAGGCGGCTGTCCGCTCCTTGAACGAACCTACTGAGGAAAAAATAGAAGAAATAGTTGCAGCAATTATTAATGATCGTATGATGGATGGACAATTGGATGAGAGTCCATTAACATTAAAACAACTAAAAATTATTAATCGAACAATTTGCGGAACATTGAAAGGGATATTTCATTCGCGTATTCAGTATCCATCGAAGGAGGCAAAATAAATGTACATTGATTTTATTGATAAAACGAAGTCCGTACCATCCGATTATATTGATCTGCTACATCGACTAATTAACTTTGCTGCTGAGCAGGAAGGTATTTCAAGCGAAGCTGAAATATCAATAAACTTCGTCGAGAACAAAGAAATTCAAGAGTTAAATCGAAATTATCGTCAAAAGGATGCGCCAACAGATGTTATATCTTTTGCGATGCAGGAATCACTGGATAATGAAATCGAGATTATAGGTGAAGAACTACCATTAACGTTAGGTGATATTGTTATTTCTATAGATAAGGCGAAGGAGCAGGCAGCTGATTATAATCATTCATTCGAAAGAGAGTTAGCGTTTCTAGCAGTGCATGGATTCCTTCATTTACTCGGTTATGATCATATGAATAAAGCAGATGAGGAAAAGATGTTTAAACGCCAAGATGAGTTATTAGGTGAATTCGGCATTGAAAGGTAAGCAGAAAAAGATTGGTTTTTCATATGCATGGAATGGAATCCTTGAGACATTTATGACCGAATCTAATTTTAGATTTCATTTAGTTGCTGCCAGCCTTGTGGCAATTTGTGGTTTCACTTTACAAATCAATCGTTTGGAGTGGGCAATTATTTTGCTTACAATTGGTCTAGTACTTGTTGCTGAACTCACGAATAGTGCGATTGAAAAAATAATCGACTACCTGCGACCAGAAATACATCCCGCAGCCAAAATAATCAAAGATGCAGCTGCAGGGTCAGTTCTTATTGCTGCATTAATTTCTGTCATGGTAGGCTGCATTATTTTTATACCGAAAATACTCGAACTATTATAATCACATTATTCATGAGGTTGCCATTTGAGGCATAATGTATAGTTTAAAGTGCCACGTAATGATAATTTTGCATCTGTTAAGCAGTTGTTGTTGACACATTTCAGATTCCTTAACTTTAATCAACGTTGATTGTCAGTAAGCAAGCAATTACTTTTTGAGAGATTCTGCAATTACCCAGCGGAAGAAATACACGAAGACTCCTCGAAAATAAAGTGCGATTTTCTTCGTGCGATGTAACGCTCTGAAGCCTTCCTTGTCCTACGGGAAGAAGAGCCTAGGTGAGACTACGAAGCGCGGCAGCGCGAGTAGGCTCACCAGCTCCCTTAGGATACGCAAAGTGTATTTCTGGAGTGACTAGCTTGAGAGTGCTCATACTCCAAGTTATGTCGTTTAACAACTAAAATCTAAGTATTGTACCCACAATCCTGTGGGTTTTTCTATTATAACAACGTTTTTTATAGAATTATGTGTTATCTTAATACATTCAAGAAAATATTAAAAGCTTTTGTCGGAAAGATGAAACTAAGTTCTAATTGTAGTATTATAAAATATAAGAAATTCGTCCCGGAGGATACAACATGGAAACTAATTCATTTAAATCAGGATTTATCGCAATTATTGGCAGACCAAATGTAGGTAAATCGACATTCTTAAATCGAGTAATCGGTCAGAAAATCGCAATTATGAGCGATAAACCACAAACTACAAGAAATAAAATTCAAGGTGTGTTAACAACAGACGATGCACAAATCGTTTTTATCGATACACCTGGTATTCATAAGCCCAAGCATCGACTTGGTGATTTTATGATGCGGATAGCAGAAAATACACTGAATGAAGTAGATGCTATCATCTTTATGATTAATGCGAAAGAAGGATACGGTAAAGGCGATCAGTACATTTTGGATAAATTACAATCGGTAAACAGCCCTGTTTTTCTAATAATAAATAAAATCGACTTGATACATCCGAATGAGATCTTGCCATTAATTGAACAATATAGCAAAAAAGGTAATTTTGAAGAAATTATTCCGATCTCAGCATTGGAAGGAAATAATGTTGATCATTTACTTGATGTAATTAAAAATCATATTCCTGAAGGACCACAATATTATCCAAGTGATCAAGTAACCGATCATCCAGAAAGATTTATTATAACCGAATTAATTAGAGAAAAAGTTCTCGAGCTGACTAGAGAAGAAGTCCCACATTCGATAGCCGTTGTGATGGAAAACCTTGAACAAAGAGATAACAACACGATTTTCATTCAAGCGATGATTATTACAGAACGAAGTACTCAAAAAGGAATTTTAATTGGAAAACAAGGAAGTATGTTGAAAAATATCGGTAAAAATGCCAGAAAAGATATCGAAGCATTACTTGGTTCGAAAGTATATTTAGAGCTATGGGTTAAGGTGAAAAAAGATTGGAGAAACAAGCAAAGTCAGCTTAATGAGTTTGGATTTAAAAACGACGAATATTAAGATATGGTAATATTTTATACTTATGATTTGCACAAGTGGGGTCAAGCTAACTATAAGTTAGATTTTTTAGCTTTAATAAAAATAGAAAGGTGGGGTTTCTTGTGGTAGAGCTAACATGGAAGCTTTTTAGTGAGACAGGAAACATTGAAACCTATTTATTATTAAAAGAATTAGAAAATGGAGTAAACCAACCTGAACTTGGAAATTTAAATGATGATAAAATATCAACTTTTGACACGAATATGTAGCTTTCAGGCGTTAAACATTTGTTCTTTGCTTCGCGATTAAGAAAGGTGAAAATATGTGCTTGAAAAATTAGATGGAATTGTCGTAAAAGCCAAGGATTATGGCGAGTCACATAAAATTATAACAGTTTATAGTAAAAGGATTGGCAAGTTTACAGCTCTTGCAAAAGGAGCGAAAAAACCGAAGAGTAGAATGGCTGCTGTGACACAGCCATTTATCTATGCTCAATTTTTTGTCTATTTGAATAAAGGATTAAGTACGATTCAACAGGGAGAAATAATCGAGTCCTTTCGTCCGGTTCGAGAAGATATTATTAAAACGGCCTATGCCGCATATATTATGGAATTAACTGATAAATTACTTGATGCACAGGCTCCAGACATAAATCTGTTTGAACAATTATATGGTACGTTAAACTGGATAGCGGATCATGAGGCCGCAGAGGTTCCAATCATGATGTACGAATTAAAATTATTTAAAAAAGGTGGCTTTGCCCCAACTGTTAACGAATGCAGTAATTGTAGAAGCAAAGAATTACCGTTTGCATTTTCCATCGCTGAAGGTGGGTTCCTTTGCAGACGCTGCATCCACCTAGATGAAAATGCTATCCCACTACCAGAATCGTTAACAAAGATTTTATATCTTTTCGTTAATGTTGGCTTAGAAAGGGTTGGCAATATCTCAATAAAGCCTGAGAATCTCAAATTATTACGCCGCATTCTCGATGCATATTATGATCAGTATGGCGGCTACTATTTAAAATCGAGAAAGTTCCTAAAGCAACTTGATTTGCTTAGGTAGATTACTTTTATTGACAGAAACAAATTGATGCAGTATGATTTGTACATATTTCAATAACTAATCGTTTGCAATGATGGAGAAGAGTACCAAATTACATTCTATTGAAGCGAGCCTAGGATAGTGAAAGCTAGGTAATAGAGTTTTTTGGGAATGGCACTCTGGAGCAGGCTAAATAAAGTGGCTCAAATTTTGAGCAAATAGGGTGGAACCGCGGTAAAAACCGTCCCTATGCCTATATAATTTATATAGGCATAGGGACGGTTTTCTTTTTCGTAGTAAAGAATATATATTTCTTACTATATAAGCGAAATTAAGGTAACTCGCCTGAAGGATTGGCAGACAGATTAAAAAGTTTTCTAATAAAATATTTTATCTTAATGGAGGTTAAAGTGGATGAATATCCAGGAAATGATTTTAACATTACAAAAACATTGGTCTGATCAAAATTGTATTCTTGTTCAAGCATATGATGTGGAAAAGGGTGCTGGTACAATGTCACCAATGACATTGCTGCGTAGCTTAGGACCCGAGCCATGGAATGTTGCTTATGTGGAGCCATCAAGAAGGCCGGCAGATGGACGTTATGGTGAAAACCCAAATCGCTTATACCAGCATCATCAGTTTCAAGTAATTATGAAACCTTCACCAGATAATATTCAAGAGCTCTATTTAGAATCACTCGAAAAACTAGGGATTGATCCATTAAAACATGATATTCGATTTGTCGAGGATAACTGGGAGAACCCAACTTTAGGAGCTGCTGGGCTTGGTTGGGAAGTATGGTTAGATGGAATGGAAGTAACACAATTCACCTATTTCCAGCAAATTGGTGGACTTGAAGCAAGTCCAGTAACCGTAGAATTAACTTATGGAGTTGAACGACTGGCTTCTTATATTCAAGATAAAGAAAATGTGTTTGATTTAGAATGGACAGATGGTGTAACAGTAAGGGATATTTTCTTTCAACCAGAATATGAGCATTCGAAATATACGTTTACTGAATCGAATACAGAGATGCTCTTCCAGTTATTTTCCATGTATGAAGAGGAAGCGAAGGCAACAATGGAGAAGGGACTTGTCTTTCCAGCCTATGACTATGTTCTAAAATGTTCGCATACTTTTAATCTTTTAGATGCAAAAGGCGTAATTTCTGTGACGGAGCGGACTGGTTATATCTCGAGAATAAGAAATTTGGCAAGAAGTATCGCCAAGTCATATGTTGCCGAGCGTGAACGTCTTGGTTTCCCAATGTTAAAGGAGGAGAAATAAATGGCTAAAGATGTCATTATTGAAATTGGTTTAGAAGAATTACCAGCGCGTTTTATAGATGACGCCGAAAAGCAATTTCTTGATAAAGCTGCCAAAGCTTTAACAGAATTACGGATTTCATATGAGTCGATTACTTCTTTTTCTACACCAAGAAGATTAGCAGTACAAATCAAAGATGTGGCAGAATTTCAAACTACAATTGAAGAAGAAGCAAAAGGACCTACAGAGAGCATTGCGAAAGATGCAGATGGAAATTGGACAAAAGCTGCAATCGGATTTACAAGAGGGCAAGGAAAGACACCAGAGGATATCTATTTTAAGGAATTAAAAGGTGTAAATTATATCTTTGTCAAAAAGCATATTGAGGGTAAACCAACAATGGAGCTATTACCAGTATTCAAAGAAATTATTGAGAGTATTCAGTTTGGTAAAAATATGCGCTGGGGAACAGAAACACTCAAATATGCAAGACCAATCCGCTGGTTAGTTGCATTATATGGAAGTGACGTTATACCATTCGAGATTGCCCGTGTTCATACTAGTAATAAAACGTTTGGGCATCGCTTCTTAGGTAAAGAGATTATCCTTGATAATCCTGAACAATATCAATCGGTATTACTTGAGAATTATGTCATTGCTGACCCGGACGAACGAGAACGGTTAATTTTGGAAGGTATCCATGAATTAGAAGAAAAGGAAGGCTTCACGATTCCGGTTGATTCAAAACTCCTAAATGAAGTGAGAAATTTAGTGGAGTATCCTACTGTTTTTCTTGGATCATTTGAAGAGGAATATTTAGTGTTACCTTCAGAAGTATTAATTACTTCAATGAAAGAGCATCAACGTTATTTCCCGGTTATATCTAGAGAAGGAAAGTTATTACCTCATTTTATTGGCGTTAGAAACGGGGATAATCAATCGATTGAAACTGTCATACGTGGGAATGAGAAAGTACTTCGAGCTCGACTGGCTGATGCGAAGTTCTTCTTTGAAGAGGACAAGAAACAATCAATTGATTTTTACTTAGAAAAATTAAATCGTGTAGTCTTCCAGGTGAAATTAGGAACGATTCGTGAAAAAGTTGACCGTGTGGTTCACATAACCAAAGAGTTGACAAAATTATTGGGCCTAGATGAAAGGGAACAGAAACTTGCGATAAGAGCTGCTGAAATTTCCAAGTTTGATTTAATGACCAATATGGTTAATGAATTTACAGAATTACAAGGAGTTATTGGTGAAAAATATGCAACCTATTTTGGTGAAGATCCAACTGTTGCAAAAGCAATTAGTGAGCATTATTTACCAAGACAAGCAAATGGTGAATTACCTGAAACCGTAGTTGGAGCAGTAGTCAGTATTGCAGATAAGATTGATACGATTGTTGGTTGTATTTCGGTTGGACTCAAACCAACTGGCTCTCAAGATCCGTATGGATTACGACGTCAAGCAACAGGTATATTACGAATACTTTCAGCAAGGAAATGGAATATTTCGCTTGAAAAAATCATGGGGATTACCCAATCCTTATATCAAACATTAACAATCGAACAAGCGAAGGAAGAGGACGTAACTCGAGATCTTCATGAATTTTTCCAACTTCGTGCAGCATTTTTATTAAAAGAATTGGCTGTTGAACAGGATGTTATTCAGGCAGTTGTTCATAAAGAAATTGGTATTTTCTACTATACAGAGGAAAAGGCAAAATTACTTTCTACAAAACGAAATGAGGAGGACTTTAAACCGATTCAGGAAGCATTAGTCCGTCTGCTGAATTTAGCTAATAAAATTGAACAAATGGAAGTTAATCCTAGCTTATTCGAAACCGATTCAGAACGAGTGTTATTTAGTCAATATGAAGATAGCGTTGCGGCATATAGCACGGCAAGCAATAACAAAGATGCACAATTGGCATTATCTATTTTAAGTGAGTTAAGTAAACCAATCCATGCTTTCTTTGATAATAATATGGTAATGACTGACAATATTCAGGTTAGAAATAATCGATTGGCCCTAATTAATCGGATTGCATCATTAGTAACCGACTTTGCGGATCTATCTCTAATAGAATGGAAACAGCATTTTTAAATTTCCGGTTTTATTTAGTAGCTATTTAATCAAGGATGACAAATGCTGAAAGTCTTACCGTTTTCAAATAAGTATAACGTAATTTCCCTTTTTACCATAAATAGACTATAATAATTATTAATAGTATGGCATAATGCCTAGGTGGTGTAGAAGTGGAATTATCAAACAGACAGGAAAAGATTGTAGAAATAGTAAAAGGAAATGGACCAATAACCGGGGAACAAATTGCAGAACGATTAAATCTGACAAGGGCAACATTGCGGCCGGATTTAGCAATACTAACGATGTCGGGATTTCTTGATGCAAGGCCCCGTGTTGGCTATTTTTATACTGGTAAAACAGGATTTGAATTAATAACCGAAAAGGTAAAAAAATACAAGGTACATGAATTCCAGCAAATCCCGATCATTGTTAAAGAAAGTACCTCTGTATATGATGCTATTTCAACGATGTTTTTGGAAGATGTAGGCACATTGTTTGTAGTAAATGAGAACTCTTGTTTAACAGGAATTTTGTCACGGAAAGATTTACTTAGAGCTAGTATTGGCCAAAAAGATTTGAACGCAATCGCTGTCCATATCATCATGACAAGAATGCCGAATATTACAGTATGTCGCAAGGATGATTTACTACTGGATGTAGCCAATAAATTAATTAATAAACAAATAGATGGGCTGCCAGTAGTTAAAGATACAGAGAATGGATTAGTAGTCATCGGTCGTGTGACAAAAACAACGATAACTAGAGCATTTGTAGAGCTGACAAATGAGAAATCTATATAAAAATTATCTAGTAATGAGAGGAGCTTATTGATGAGTTCAAATCCTATTGTCTATGTGATTTCCGATTCTGTGGGAGAAACTGCTGAGTTAGTAATCAAAGCAGGTTTAAGTCAATTTAATGGTCAAGAATATAAAATAAATCGGTTTCCATATGTAGATGATCAAGCTACAATTGATGAAGCTTTACAACTAGCAAATGACAACAATGGAATCATTGGTTTTACACTAGTTGATCCTAAGCTTCGTCAATATTTAAATGATAAAGCAAAACAATTTGGAATTGAAGCAATTGATATTATGGGACCAATGATTAATTCAATGGAACGAGTCTTCAAGGTGAGTCCCAGACTTGAAGCAGGGCTTGTCCATAAATTAGATGAAGACTATTTTAAAAGAATTGAAGCGATTGAATTTGCGGTGAAATACGATGACGGCAAAGATCCGCGAGGTATAGCACGTGCTGATATTATTTTGATAGGTGTTTCAAGAACATCAAAAACGCCACTATCTCAGTACTTAGCGAATAATAGTATTAAAGTTGCAAATGTCCCTATTGTTCCTGAGGTTAACCCGCCTGAAGAGTTATTTGAAGTGGACCCATCTAAATGCTTTGGTTTAAAGATCAAGCCGGAACAATTAAATGAAATTCGAAAGGAACGCTTGAAGGTACTCGGGCTTGGTGGGCAAGCAACCTACGCAAATTTAGAACGAATCAATCATGAAATTGATTATTTCGATAAAATTGTGGATAGAATAGGTTGTAGAGTAATTGACGTATCGAATAAAGCAGTAGAAGAAACAGCGAATAGTATTTTACATTTAATTAAGAATGAAAGATAAGCGTAATAAAAAACATTCTACTACATGATAAGTAGAATGTTTTTTATTCTTTTTCGCAAATTGAAGCATATATATAGAAATATTTATTAGATTGTATTATAATAATCATTTGTGTAAAGATATAGGTATTCCTTATTATTCATTAGATGATATTCTGAAAAGTAAAACATTCAAGATAAAGCAGGAATCCAACCGTATTGTGTAGAATTATACAAGAAAGCGGTATTATCACTGTTAATCGATACTTTTTAGGCATGAAATTATTTATAAAGGAGTAAAAGCTGGAATAAATATATCCTTTGATTTAACATTTGTAACAAAAAGTAGACTTTTTTCTCTTTTTGAGAAAAAAATGTCGAAATGTGAAGGATTTTCTAAATCTATCACGAATATTAATAATAGTATGGTGATGAGCGATGGCGAATCAAATACCTGAGGAAGTAATTGAAGAAGTACGTAAGTCAAATGATATTGTTGAAGTTACTGGTGAGTATGTTCAATTAAAGAAACAAGGTAGAAATTACGTTGGACTATGTCCATTCCATGGAGAAAAAACGCCATCATTTTCTGTTACACAGGAGAAACAAATTTTCCACTGCTTCGGTTGTGGAAAAGGTGGAAATGTTATAACTTTTCTTATGGAAATAGAGAACTATTCATTTCAGGAAACAATTAAGGTTTTAGCGAATAGAAGTGGTGTTGCGCTTCCTGAAACTGGAATACGCCAAGAACCTACTGTTTCTAATGATAATCAGAGTGTTCTATCTGCATATGAATGGCTTACCAAACTTTATCACCATTTATTACGGTATGCAAAAGATGGAAAGGAAGGTTACCAATATTTTAAGGATAGAGGTATAAGTGACGAAGCGATAGATATATTTCAATTAGGCTATGCACCTAATTTGAAGGAATTTACTGCTGAATTTCTTAATAAGAAAGGGTTCAACCAAGCAATTCTTGTTAAAGCAGGTTTACTTTCTTTACAAGATGACAATAGTGTAACTGACCGATTTAGAGGAAGGGTCATGTTTCCTATCCGTAATAATCTTGGGAAAACGATTGGTTTTGGTGGAAGAACCATTTCTGGTGGCGATCCCAAATACTTGAATAGTGCGGAAAGTGAGCTGTTTCAAAAAAGCAAATTACTTTATAATTTTGATTTAGCTAAGAAACACATCCGTAAAGAAAATGAAGTTATCCTTTTTGAAGGATACATGGATGTAATTTCCGCGTATCAAGCAGATATTAAAAATGTCATTGCAACACTTGGTACCTCATTAACTGAAGGCCAGGCTAAGTTATTAAAACGTTATGTCGATACCGTAATTATTTGTTATGATGGCGACAAAGCTGGACTTGAGGCAACCTACAAAGCAGCTAACCTTTTACGTAAAGTTGGTTGTCAGATAAAAGTTGCAAATTTAAAAGATAATATGGATCCCGATAATTTCATTAAGATGCATGGTGGAGAGGCATTTAATAATGAAGTAATACAGGCAAGTGACACGTATATCAGTTTTTATATGCGATATTTAATGAAAGATTATAATCTAAGTCTTGAAGGAGACCGCATAACCTATATTGAAGCGGTTGTTAAAGAACTCGCAATGGTTGAGAGCTCGGTGGAAAGGGAATATTATTTACAACAGCTTAGTAAAGAATATAACATTTCTGTTGAAACGCTTGCAAGTGAGCTGCAAGGACATAGGCAAAAAGTAGGCGCGCATCAGGATAAGAGTGACAAGAACAGATATACTAATAAAGCAATAAATTATCGTCATAATAAAAAAATGCTTCCAGCGTATCATAATGCAGAAAGAAAATTATTATCTTATATGTTTCAAGACGCATTTATTACAGAAAAAGTGCGAGATGAAATAGGTGCAGGGTTTAATGTTGATGCACACAAAATAATTGCTACACATTTATATGCCTTTTATGAAACTGGACACTCACCAGACGTTAGTGTATTCATTGAAAATCTAACGGAACAGGAATTAAAGCAGCTTGTAACAGAGATTGCGATGGCTCCTATTGAGGAAGAAATAAGCGATAAAGAAATCAATGATTATATTCGAATTATCCATTCACAAAACAATGATGTCGTTAGTATTCAGTTGCTTAAAGAGCAACAGAAACTAGCTGAACAGCAGAAAGATCCACTGAAAGCAGCGCAAATTGCAATGCAAATTATTGAAATACGCAAACAGCTAAAGCACACAAATTAAATTTTTAACGTAGTCTGGAAGGAGGGGGACTCATGGCCGATAAAAAGCCTTCCCAAACAAAAGAGACAGCCCAAACAATTGAACAGGCAAAAGAACAATTAGTTGAAATGGGTAAAAAACGTGGAACGCTTGCCTATGAAGAAATTGCTGACCGCTTGTCCAACTTTGAAATCGAACCAGATCAAATGGACGAATTTTATGAGTACCTAGGTGAACAAGGTGTAGAAGTAATTGGTGAGTCTGATGAAGATCCTAATATGCAGCAAATTTCAAAAGAAGAGGAAGTAGACGTTAATGATTTAAGTGTCCCTCATGGGATTAAGATTAACGACCCAGTTCGGATGTATTTAAAGGAAATAGGGAGAGTTAACCTATTATCTGCTGCAGAAGAAATTGAACTTGCTACCCGAATTGAAGCAGGAGATGAAGAAGCTAAACGACGTCTTGCAGAGGCGAATTTACGACTAGTTGTGAGTATTGCTAAACGCTATGTTGGTCGTGGAATGTTATTTCTGGATTTAATTCAAGAAGGAAACATGGGATTAATAAAAGCAGTTGAGAAGTTTGACTATCAAAAAGGCTTTAAATTTAGTACGTATGCAACTTGGTGGATACGTCAGGCAATCACACGTGCAATTGCCGACCAAGCAAGAACAATTCGTATTCCAGTTCATATGGTTGAGACGATTAATAAATTGATTCGTGTTCAACGTTCATTATTACAGGATTTAGGTAGAGAGCCTACTCCTGAAGAAATTGGCGAAGAGATGGAGCTAAGTCCTGAGAAAGTTCGTGATATTCTTAAGATCGCGCAAGAGCCTGTTTCATTAGAGACACCGATTGGTGAAGAAGACGATTCCCATCTAGGTGACTTTATTGAAGACCATGAGGCCATATCGCCTTCTGATCATGCTGCATATGAACTTTTGAAAGAGCAATTAGAAGACGTGCTTGACACTTTAACTGATCGTGAAGAAAACGTCCTACGTCTTCGCTTTGGACTTGATGATGGACGCACTAGAACATTAGAAGAAGTAGGTAAAGTATTTGGTGTTACTAGAGAACGTATCCGTCAGATTGAAGCGAAAGCACTCCGGAAACTAAGACATCCAAGTCGCAGTAAACGTTTGAAAGACTTTTTGGAATAAAATCCTGAGCATAGTCACTTGAGTATTTCTATGCTCAGTGGCTTTTTTCTTGTAATATTATTATTAGAAATCTATGCTGCTGTTTGTATTGGAGTGAATGTGGTGGCAGATAATGATCGGATTACTGTGATTATCAATGAAATTACATTTTGGAAAAACCATAAACTATTGCCACAAGAACAATGCGACTTTCTGCTAGCATTATATACGAAAGGCGATAGAATAATGGAAACAGAAGAAACTGACACTCCTAAAGAAACGAGAAACGATTCTAACTTGATTCTTCAGCTATGTCTTTTAATTTTGTTGTTACCGTTTTCTTTCCTTGTTCTTTATTTTACGGAATTTCATTCGGGATTGCAACTAGGCATTTTAATTCTTTTTCTATGCTATGCAATTTGGTCATATGGTTACCATAAGCAAGCAAATGCTTGGATTACAAAGCTGGCATTGATGATTACCCTGTTTTTGATATTGTTGTTGACGATTTTCTTAAGTAATCAGTTGGTCTCAGATCAATATATTTTATATTTTGTTATTACGTTGAATTTTGTCGGGTGGTTTTTAATTGGTAACAAATTTAAGCTCAAATTCCTAATGGTAATTAGCATTTTTCTTTTGATTTTTTCAATACTTTACTTTACATTATAAAATATCATAGGATAATCCTTTAAACTAAATCGATTTTCGAGTAAACTATATGTAATGTTCTTTTTAGATACATAATAATGGGGAGTACATAAGGAGGAAACGTAATGAAAAGAAACTCTGTTTTACCATTTGCTATCATTGCGATTATAGGGGTACTTGCAGTTATTATCATCTCGTTCATTGGTGTCGACCAACGAGCAGATAGACAAGCTGCAGAAGAAGGTGGAAATGAGCAAACAGAAGATTCCGGTGGAGAAGTATCAACAGATCCTGAGGAAATTTTCCAAGCAAATTGTGCTGCATGTCATGGTGCAGATTTAAGTGGTGGAATGGGTCCTGAGTTAACTACTATAGGATCAACACTATCAGCTGAAGATATCGTTTCTATCATTCAAAATGGTAAAGGGCAAATGCCAGCTCAAACACAAGTTGTTGAAGAGGAAGCAACATTACTTGCTGATTGGTTAAGTGAGAAACAGTAAGACATTTTTGGGGTATTTGATGAATAATATTGGGAATACCTGTTGCTTTTCCCAGTAATTACATGGGAATTTTTAAATTATTATTATTTGGTAATTGAGAAAAATATACTTTGTAAGCTTTCTGTCTGGAATAAACAGAAAGCTTTTCTTTTTCATGAAGGAGAACGAAATGACACAAACATTGAATCTTTCCAAACGATTAACAAAAGTAGCTTCCTATCTGCCAAAAGGTGCAAAATTTGCAGATATAGGTTCAGATCATGCCTATTTGCCATGCTATGTATGCTTACAAGATAAGTCATCGAGGGCAATTGCAGGAGAAGTAAATGAAGGACCATTTAAAAGTGCAATAAAAACAGTCGAGTATTATCAATTAAATGAATCTATTGAGGTTCGATTAGGCAATGGTCTAGGAGTATTAAATAATCTGGACAATGTGGAACAAATTGTAATTGCTGGTATGGGTGGAGCGTTAATAAAATCCATTTTGGAGGAGGGTAAGTCCAAAGTTCAACATGTAAAACGGATAATCGCTCAGCCAAATATTGATGCTAGGAATGTCAGGAAATGGTTTAACGAAAATGGTTTCATCATTACTAGTGAGGAAGTAGTAGAAGAGAACCAACATATATATGAAATTATTGTTGCGGATAAGGTAGAATGGAACATGTCAAAACAACAGGATTTAGATCCAAAACAATTGTTTTTTGGACCATTACTATTAGAAAATAAAACAAAAGAATTCTTTGAAAAATGGAGTAGTGAGCATGAAAAAACAGAACGTATCATTAAACAAATAAAGAAAGCGAAAGTGAAGGATGAACGGAAACTCAAGCAATTTGAGGAAGAGCTAATTTGGATTAAGGAGGTACTGGACCATGAAGCGTGAATATAAAAATAATGATATTTTTCATGTGATTGAAAACTGGGCCCCAAAACATTTAGCATATGAATGGGATAATGTGGGCCTGCAAATTGGTTCCTATAATAAGACCGTGAAGAAAGTGATGATTACCCTCGATGTGTTAGAATCTGTTGTTGATGAAGCAATTGAAAAAAACATTGATTTAATTATTGCTCATCATCCACTATTATTTAACCCGGTAAAGCGAATAAATTTGGATACCCCTCAAGGCAGAATCATCCACAAATTATTAACAAATCAAATTACTGTCTATGCGGCACATACGAATCTTGATGCGGCAAATGGTGGCGTAAATGACATGCTTTGTGATTTACTAGGGATAGCCTCAAGGGAAATACTAACTGAAGTTAGCAGTCAAAAGCTTTATAAAATCGCAGTATATGTACCAACAACTCATGTTGACCAAGTAAGAAGTGCTATGTCAGAAAACGGTGCGGGTCATATTGGGAATTATAGCCATTGTACGTTCCAAACAAATGGTCAGGGGACATTCAAGCCATTAGAAGGCGCTGCTCCTTATATCGGTGCGGAAAATGAATTAGAATTCGTTGATGAAATAAAAATCGAAACGATTGTAAAGGAAGAACGTATTACAAAAGTGATTAATGGAATAATTGGTGCACACCCATATGAGGAAGTAGCTTATGATATTTTTCCATTGAAAAATCAAGGGGAAACGTTTGGAATTGGACGGATTGGTACACTATCCGCTACAATGAAACTCCGAGATTTATGTGAACATGTAAAATCAACATTAGATGTCCCAAATATGAGAGTCATTGGTGATTTGGATAAGCGAGTTCGGAAAATAGCAATTTTGGGTGGAAGTGGCGAGAAGTATATTCACTTGGCACGCCAAAAAGGTGCAGATGTTTATATAACAGGCGATATGAGTTTCCATGTGGCCCAGGATGCATGGCAAATGGGCTTACCTGTCATTGATGCTGGCCATAATATAGAAAAAGTAATGAAGCAAGCGACAAAGCTGTTTTTAGAAAAAGAACTTAATAAAGATTGGATAGAAATTATTACATCGGAAACAAGTACAGAACCATTTCAATTTATTTAATAACTGGGTAGACACCCCAAAGGAGCAATATTATTTATGAATAATAGTGGGTTTAATCAATTTTCATTTCAGGAATCGACCATGGAAGTGGTTCGTAAACTCAATTTTACTGAGCCAACAGAGGTACAGAAAAAGGTAATTCCAGCAGTTTTAGAAGGGCAAAGCGTAATTGGACAATCACGAACAGGGTCAGGCAAGACACATGCGTTTTTACTTCCATTATTTGATCGTCTTGATGCAAGTAAGCGGACCGTACAAATGGTGATTACAGCGCCTACAAGGGAGCTGGCAACCCAATTACATGATGAAGTAAAGAAAGTCATCCAGCATGCTGGAAAGGAAGGAATATGGTTATCTAAATTGCTTGTTGGCGGAACTGATAAGCAGAAGATGATTGACAAGTTAAAGGAGCCACCGCATATTATTGTTGGAACGCCTGGTAGAATATTGGATTTAGTTAAAGAGGAAGCATTGTCGATTTATTCTGCACAATCTTTTGTTGTAGATGAAGCAGACTTAATGCTTGATTTAGGATTTATCAATGATGTAGACCAATTGTTAATTCGTTCTAAGGAGAATGTTCAATTACTAGTATTCTCAGCAACTATTCCAGAGCGATTACAGCATTTCTTCAAAAAATATCTAGAAAATCCATTGTATATTAAGGTATCAGATCATTTTTCACCTGAGACAATGGAACATCGGCTTGTTGCCTTGAAACATCGCAATGAAGCGGATGTTATTATAGATATATCGAAAGCAATTCAGCCATATTTAGCGATTATTTTTACAAACGGTAAACAGCTTGCGAATGACTTAGCTGCGTCCCTTCAAGAAAGAGGCATGGATGTGGGCTTAATTCATGGTGGCTTAACACCGAGAGAAAGAAAAAGAGTGCTTAAGGAAATTCAAAACCTTCGTTATCAATATATAGTTGCGACCGATTTAGCTGCTAGAGGGATTGATATAAAAGGAGTTAGCCATGTCATTAATGCGCAGATTCCAAAAGAGGAAGAATTTTATATTCATCGGGTTGGCAGAACAGCAAGAGCAGGAATGGAAGGAACCGCAATCAGCCTATATAATGAATCCGATGTGAAGCTTATTGAGAAATTAGAAGATAAAGGTCTTACTTTTAAGTATGTTGATGTAAAAAATGGGGAATGGAAAGAAGCCAAGCCTTGGAATGAACGTCATTTAAGAACTAAAACTACAACAAATATTGAAAAGGAAGCATGGAAGCAAGTCCGTAAAGCGAAAAAGGTTAAACCTGGGTACAAGAAGAAAATGAAACAGCAACAAGAATCAATTAAGAAGCAGTTGACAAGGAAATCTAGATTTAATCGCGGCAAATAACAATGTAGATAATGGGAGAGATTTAAAGATGTTAAAAATAGGTTCACATGTATCAATGAATGGGAAGAAAATGCTACTCGGCTCTAGTGAAGAAGCTGCATCTTACGGTGCAAATACATTTATGATTTATACAGGTGCACCGCAAAACACAAGAAGAAAACCGATTGAAGAATTAAATATTGATGCAGGCAGGGAGCATATGGTAAAGAATGGTATGTCAGATATAATTGTTCACGCGCCATATATTATTAATATTGGCAATACAACAAAGCCAGAAACCTTTGAGCTGGGTGTCAACTTTTTACGCAATGAGATTGATCGTACTGCTGCGTTAGGTGCGAAACAAATTGTGTTGCATCCTGGTGCGCATGTTGGTGCAGGTGCAGATGAAGGAATAAAGAAGATCATCGAAGGTTTAAATGAAGTAGTTGAGAAGGATAAGGACGTACAAATTGCTCTTGAAACAATGGCAGGAAAAGGAACAGAAATTGGCCGTTCATTTGAAGAAATCGCACGAATTATTGATGGAGTAACACATAATGACAGACTGTCTATTTGCCTTGACACTTGTCATATTCACGATGCGGGCTATGATGTTGTAAACGACTTTGATGGTGTCCTAAATGAATTTGATAAGATTATTGGTGTTGATCGTATTAAAGTTGTTCATGTAAATGACAGTAAAAATGTACGTGGAGCCCATAAAGACAGACATGAAAATATTGGATTTGGTCAGATTGGATTTAAAGCACTGCATTATGTTGTACATCATCCACAGTTAATTGAAATTCCAAAAATTCTAGAGACGCCATATGTAGGCGAGGATAAGAAAAACAAAAAAGCGCCATATAAGTTTGAAATTGATATGATTAAAAATGGTGAATTTGTTGAGGAATTGAAAGAAATTATTATGAATGCTTAAAAATGAAATGAATCATTGATAGGGATAACTCTAAGCGGTTATCCCTTTTTTTATTGTTAAGAATCGTTATTACAATGCTGTTATTTGATTAATCTATTTCCATTAACCGATTCAGATTGCACGAATTGGGTTGTATGGACATTGATCTTTTACTGAAATAAATGTTCCAGTCCATAGGATTTTATCAAGCCATGAAATAATTTTTCTGCCTTCTTGGAAGTGTTATTATCGGTAATGTTAGCCAATTTAGAAAACATTTTCTCTCGGTCCTGTTTAATAAATGGATCAAGTGTATTTTGTTTTAAGAAATCAATAATTGCCTTTGCCTGAGCAGTAGATATAGAAAACCCATACTGTTTTCCATAATGTAGAAGATCATTTGTGCTAAGATTCTTTAATCTAACCTTAACCATCTCTTTAATGAAAATTGACATATTCGCATTACCCCTTTAATAAAAGCACTCTAATGTACTATATGCACCCATTCCGAAAAATTTACTTAAGATTACAAAAGAAATTTTTAATTTTAAATGGTTATGTTGCCAAAAACTAACATCATTAAGAAAGGGAGAGAATCCATACAATATAACTGCACCTCAACTATTTTAAAAAGGAGGTCTTCCATTGGACGAAAAATACAGAAAAAATCCAGTGACAGATGATTCATCAAGAGATAACGAATATCATTTTGTTGATGTTGATACGGACAGCGCACGTAATGAGGAGTTCGCATCAGAGTTTACTGCAGATGACTATGCAAGAGCGGATAGCAGAGGCGATTCTGGTGATGTTATTAGTTCATATGGTTGGATTGGGATAGCTCTATCAGTGATTTCATTCTTCATGTGGCCATTTGTATTGGGCGCTGCTGGGATAATTCTAGGGTTTGTTTCTAGAAGTAAAGGAGCCGATACACTAGGAAATATCGCAATTGCAGCTGGAGTAATTTCCATCATCATGACACTTTTCTTTAGACCTTTCTTCTAGCTAAATAATAGAGACTGACTTCATTCAGTCTCTATTTTTTTTTGCAAATTAATCTTTTGTACTATTTATATACAGGAAAATAATAAAATGCATTAGGCTCAAGGTGAAAAGGATCTGCTGTAGGGTTTAATTGCTTAAAGTCGTCCATTATCCTCGAAATATCTAACTGATTACTTTCATCAACATTCATTTTCTCCATAACAGATAATACTGTATCACCAATAGTGATTTTTATTTGCGTTATAGTATAATCAGAATGAGGAGATTGTTCGAGCGGACTAATATTTTCTTGACTTGATAAATTGCCAATTGATAAATCTTTATAAATACTCATACATAATAAAATAAAAAGCATATAGATCATGAGTCGCTTCATAAAATTATAATAATCTCCTTTTTTGAAACTAAATATGAAATGAATACGTATTATTGGGTATAGGGAGGAATTCATTTGGAAATATTTGATTTAGTATGGATTGGATTTATTATCACTGGACTTGGGACCTTATTTCTAATTGGTGAAGTATTAGTAAATGCTCGCGGTATATTCGGAATCCTAGGAATAGGCTTTATTACAGTTTATTTTGCTGCATACCTCGAATCTAGCTCCTTTATCATTATGCTTATTTTATATTTCGTCGGATTATTACTTATAATTGTTGATGGAAAGATTGTAAATGATGGTACGCTGGCAACGATTGGTTTAGTTATTATGTTAATTGCGGTTGCGCTAGCAGCACCTAATTTAACAGCAGGCTTATATTCCGTGCTGGGTGTCTTGATTGGAGGGGCGGGTTCATTCCTATTTTTAAAAGTATTCAAGAAACGACAAATGTGGACAAAACTTGCTTTGAACGATCAATTAACAAAAGAGGCAGGATATAATTCCATGAATATGGATTACGAGTTGTTAATTGGTAAAACTGGAATTACCTTAAATGACATGCGGCCAGTTGGGACGATAAGAATTGAAAATAAAGATTATAGTGCTGTATCGGAAGGGCAATGGATTGAGAGGGAAAGTGAGGTTCGCGTTGTCCAAGTGGATGGAACAAAAATATTAGTGGAGAAGGTACAATAATAATAGTCGAGATAAAAAGTTGCATTATTTGACATAAAAGCGATCATTCTCATATTGGAGAGTGATCGCTTTTTATGTAAAAAACACAACAAAATTCAACCAAAATGATTAAGAATTAAGTCTTTTTTAGAATAAATTTAGCTTTTTTGTAAAATATATGTTGATTTTCTTTTTTGAAGGTGGTAATATAATTATTGTCGCTTCAGAGCGTCATACATAATTTTGATTTTGATAAAAATAAAAAAAGTGTTGACAGATTTCGCGAAACATGATAAATTAGATTTCGTTGCTAATTAATTAAAGCAAACAAATGTTTCCTAATTAATAATGTAATGGCTGAAAATATTATCTTGAACGCAGTCTTTAAGTTTTAACTCATATGTATTATTCCACAGTAGCTCAGTGGTAGAGCAATCGGCTGTTAACCGATCGGTCGTAGGTTCGAATCCTACCTGTGGAGCCAAATTGGCGGCGTAGCTCAGCTGGCTAGAGCGTACGGTTCATACCCGTGAGGTCGTGGGTTCGATCCCCTCCGCCGCTACCAATTTAATATGAGTGTTGATATGGCGGTCGTGGCGAAGTGGTTAACGCACCGGATTGTGGCTCCGGCACTCGTGGGTTCAATCCCCACCGGTCGCCCCATAAACTTAACTTCAGAAAAGGACCCTTAGCTCAGTTGGTTAGAGCTATCGGCTCATAACCGATCGGTCGCAGGTTCGAGTCCTGCAGGGTCCACCATAAAAACTCGGAGGTATACCCAAGTCCGGCTGAAGGGATCGGTCTTGAAAACCGACAGGCGGGTCAAACCGCGCGGGGGTTCGAATCCCTCTACCTCCTCCATTATTTCTAAGATGTACAAGTACTAAGTAGAAATAAATTTTATTAAAGTAATATCCAATTCCATATGGCTCGGTAGCTCAGTCGGTAGAGCAAAGGACTGAAAATCCTTGTGTCGGCGGTTCGATTCCGTCTCGCGCCATCACTCTTAAAAACAAGCGAACTGCTTGTTTTTTTGTTTGTCGTATTTTCAGTTGGTGGTCAAATCCTTAGTTAATTTTTGCACGGTTCCAATTATATTCCAACAAATATCTTCAATTTACTCGGATTTAGAGCAAATAAATTGCAACAATAAGCAAGCAGTGATAATCTACTTATTAAAGGGTAATGAATCCCTTACATTATCATTTGAGGAGGAAGATATTCATGGCAAAATTTGAACTACCTGAATTACCATATGCATATGACGCATTAGAACCAACAATCGACAAAGAAACAATGAACATTCATCATACGAAACATCACAACACGTATGTTACTAACTTAAATGGTGCATTAGAAGGTTTAGCAGATCTTCAGGAAAAATCTCTTGAGGAATTAATTAGTAATTTAGACGCTGTACCTGAGAGCGCTCGTACTGCTGTACGAAATAATGGCGGGGGACATGCTAACCACAGCCTTTTCTGGAAATTATTATCACCAAATGGCGGTGGCGAACCGACTGGCGAATTAGCAGAGAAAATCAATGCTAAATTCAGTAGTTTTGATACATTTAAAGAAGAATTTGCAAAAGCTGCTACAACCCGTTTTGGTTCAGGTTGGGCATGGTTAGTTCTTAATAAGGGCGAGCTGGAAGTAACAAGCACACCAAACCAGGATTCACCACTAATGGAAGGTAAAACACCTTTATTAGGTCTTGATGTATGGGAGCATGCTTACTACCTTAACTATCAAAACAAACGCCCAGATTACATCTCAGCGTTCTGGAATGTAGTAAATTGGGATGAAGTTGCTAAAAACTATAACGAAGCCAAGTAATATAATAACTTAAAAAAAAACACGCGAATCTTTCGCGTGTTTTTTTGCATATCTAATACTCAAATGCTTACACTAAGAAATATTCAAAAGGAGTAGTTAGTTATGCAGGCGATTCGAGAATTTATCAATGATAAGATGGTCATGAACCGTGATTTACTATTGTTATTAATTATTGGCGGATTATATTCTTTAGGAATTTTTCTGTCTAACACATTTGTAAATATTTACATATGGAAACAATCAGGTGATTATATAACGATTGCAATATATAATTTAGCAGCCTATATTTTTCAAGCGATAACTTTTATTATTGCTGGAAGGCTTGCAAAGAAAGTAGATCGGATTATTGTTCTTCGATTAGGAGTAATTTTTTTAGCTCTATTCTTCCTAAGCGTATTATTAATTGGTAATCATGCTTCAACCTTTAATTTCTTGTTGGGCAGCTTACTCGGAATTGGCTATGGTTTTTATTGGTTGGCATTTAATGTATTAACATTTGAAATAACAGAGCCAGATACAAGAGATTTCTTCAATGGATTCTTAGGAATTTTACAATCGTTTGGCGGAATGATAGGCCCGTTATTAGCGGGAATTATTATTTCAAATATGAAGGCCAATATTGGATACACAACAATTTTCACCATCTCTCTATTCTTGTTTATTTGTTCTATAGCGATTAGCTTTTTGCTGAAGAGAAGAAGCGCTGAGGGGAACTACGAATTTTTCCAAGTGTTAAAAGAACGGAAAAATAACAAGAATTGGAAACGAATATTGCATGCTCACTTTTTTCAAGGGTTACGCGAGGGAGTTTTTGCATTTGTTATTTCCATCTGGGTGTTTGTCCTAACTCAAAGTGAATTTGCTTTAGGTATCTTTAATTTATATCTATCCGGAATATCAATTGTTCTTTATTTTATTGCAACAAAATATATTAAACCGTCTGCTAGGAAAAAGGCAGTCCTGATTGGGTCTATCCTGCTTAGTATTTCAAGCTTCATATTCTTATTTCCTATTAATTTCATTTATTTAATTGTATATGCGATTATAATTGGGATAGCCTATCCAATTATTAATGTGCCATATGTTTCATTGACGTACGATGTAATCGGTCATGCACGTAATGCTAAGCAATTAAGGATAGAATACATCGTTGTCCGTGAATTATTTCTAAACATTGGCAGAATCATCTCGATTACGATCTTTATCTTTATAGCACATCTCTATTCAGCAGTTAGAGTAATTCCAATTCTATTAGTTGTATTAGGGACTGCACATCTATTTATTTATCTATATGTTAAAAATATTTCATTAGGAAGTCATAAAAAAAGAGAAATCTTAATAAAAGATCAAATAACTGACGAAAAAGATCGCTAGATATGGTAAAATTTAATAAGTAAGGAATTGGATTAGAAATTTGAAGTGGGGGAGAACCATTGGTTGACAAGAAGAAAAAAAAGAAGAAAAAACAACTCCCATTCCGTATAAACTTATTATTTTTTGCAATATTTCTCATGTTTTCTGTATTGATTTTACAGCTGGGAGTTGTGCAAATTTTAAATGGGGAAGCTTATCAGGATGAAATTGAACGTACCATACAGGACACAACCAAAATTCCTGTACCAAGAGGGAAAATCTACGACAGAAATTATGATGTTGTTGTAGATAATGAGCCAGTATACTCAATTACGTATACCCCTGCAAAAGGTACGCAGGCAGAGGAACGATTGGAAGTTGCTGAGAAGTTAGCTGAATATATCTCAATGGATAGTGAAGAATATATCGATAAAGTTACGGATCGTGATAAAAGGGAATATTACTATCTTTTGAACAAAGAAGAAGTAGATGAGCGCTTAACTCCTGAAGCTAAGGCTGAAATGGATAATGCTGAAGTATATAATGCGACAATTGATTTAATAACAGATGAAGAAATAGCGAATTTCTCTAAGCAGGAATTAGAAGTTATCGCAATTAAACGGGAATTGGATAAGGCATATTCACTTACACCACAAATTGTAAAAAATGAAGATGTGACTGCAGAAGAGTATGCACAAGTATCCGAGCACCTTAGTATATTACCAGGAATAAATGCAACTACCGACTGGAATCGCAATTATCTATACGATGGGACACTTAGAAGTATTTTAGGCTCTATCACAACACAAAAAGAGGGGATTCCAGCTGAGCAGGAGCAATATTATTTAACAAGAGGCTATAGCAGGAATGATCGTGTAGGTAAGAGTGGTCTAGAAGAATATTACGAGGATATTCTTAGAGGAAGAAAAGAACAAATTGAGTACACGACAACGAAAAATGGTGTTGTCGTTGATTCGAAGACCATTGTTGAAGGCCAGCGTGGTAAAGACTTAGTGTTAACGATTGATATGGAATTCCAAGAAGAAGTAGATAAGATTGTAAGAGAGGAATTACAAACAGCAATCAATAAGTTTCCATATCAAAATCGTTTCTTAGAAGATGCGCTTGCTGTTGTAATGAATCCACAGAGCGGCGAAATATTGGCAATAAGTGGACAGCATTATAATCGCGACGAAGGAGAATTTACGAATGATGATTTTAGAACATTGTATAATGCCAATGCGCCAGGGTCATCTATCAAAGGAGCAACGGTTCTTGCTGGATATGAATCAGGGGTTATCACACCAGGACAAACATTTTATGACTCACCGATTAGAATAGGAGGCCTATGGAAAGGTTCTTGGCAAGATCTCGGATCTGTAAATGACCTTGATGCATTAAGAATGTCTTCCAACGTTTACATGTTCTATATTGCTTTGAGAATGGGCGGTGACTACCGCTACCCGTATCCAAATGGGAGTAAAACGTCACTTAATGTTCAAGCATTTCAACAAATGCGCAATTACTTCTGGCAATTTGGACTTGGGGTTAAAACAGGCGTTGATTTTCCGTATGAAGCAACTGGGTATGTAGGAACAGAACCACAAGCAGGGAATCTATTGGACTTTGCAATCGGTCAGTATGATACGTATACAACGATGCAGCTTGCACAATACATTTCAACGATTGCGAATGGTGGCTATCGTGTTCAGCCACATTTTCTAAAAGAGATACGCGAGCCAATTGCTTCAATGGAAGAACTTGGTCCGGTTTATCAAAGTAATGGTACGAAGGTGCTGAACAAAATTGAAATGGAAAATATTGAAAGGGTTCAAGAAGGATTCCGACGGGTTTTCCATTCACAAGGCGGAACAGCGGTAAGTTACTTTGGGAATAAAGATTACACTTCTGCAGGGAAAACAGGTACTGCAGAAACAGAGACATGGGATGAAGGTGTTATGACGAATACTGAAAATCGTACTCTAGTTGGTTATGCACCATTTGAAGAGCCAGAAGTCGCTTTTGCAGTTGTCGTTCCTAGTTTAGGAATTGTAAGTAATCAGCATTCAATTAACAATATAATTGGGGAACGAATACTCGATACCTATTTTGAAATGAAAGAAAATGGCGGTAATCTTGACGAAAGCACTAATATTGAACAAGAGAACGAATAAGTAGGAAAGGCCTAAAATTAATCAATTTTAGGTCTTTTCTATCGTTCTCTTATGGTATTATTTCCAATTCTAAATTTTTTATGATAAGCTTATCATACTAATAAAGTACATTATTGAGTTAAAAAAACATGAAGTTTACTATGTATGAACAGTAAAGGAGCTGACTTGATTGGTTACTCGTGATCAATTCCAACAAGAACTAGAAGAACTTGATAGAAATATTATTGAACTTGCTCGAGATGCAGGAGAGGCTTTAAAAGCTGCAATGGATGCATTGTATAGTCAGGATTCTGATTTGGCAAAACGTATCATTGAGGATGATAGTAAAATTGATCGGAAAGAATTGGATATTAATAATAAAGCAATTTTACTGATAGCAAAACAACAACCTGTTGCAACTGATCTTCGAAGAGTTATTATCGTCTTACGAATTGTAACGGATATTGAGAGAATGGCGGATAATGCAAAGAATATTGCTAGATCGGCGATTCATTTAGGAGAAAATATGTCAACACTTCCGCAAGGGTTGAGAAAAATGCAGGAAATGACGATAGAAATGCTAGAAGCAGCTATTCTTGCTTTTCAAAAGGAAGACATTGTAAGTGCAGGAAAACTTGCTGAAATGGATGACCAAGTCGATAAATTGTATAAAAAAGTTGTTAGTGAATTACTTGGTGAAACAGCAACCAACCCTGATAAAATTCAATTTGTTATGCAGGTCGCATACTGTGGTCGGTATGTGGAACGATTTGCGGACCATATAACAAATATTGGTGAGAGTATCTTGTATTTAGTAAAAGGCGAGAATTTCAATCTAAACTAAAAGCTATAGGGCAGAAAAGATTATATTTCTGCCCTATAGCTTATTTTGTAATTGCTTCAGCTAGTTCATAGAAACTCATGGCACTTGTTACTTCATGTGTTCCCATTCTAACTTTAAGTGTATAGTCATGCTCGTCTAAATAACTATTAAATTCACCTGCATTTTCAATAATACCTTGCTCAGCCAGTACGGAAGTTATGGTAGATGCAGGCATTCCTGGTTCAATATTCAATGTGTAGTTAATAATCTTTTCTTCTTGCTTTTTCTCAGGAGTTGCAGCATCTTCTTTTGTTTTCGTCTGTTCTGTCTCTTTTTGATCTGCAGCTTTTGCTTTTCCTGTGTCTTTTTTTGCAGGCTCTTCAGTTTTAGCTACTTCCTGTTTTTCAGCAGCTTTATCCTCAGCTTTTTCTTCTGGAGCACCATTATTATTTTCGCTCTTAACGGTTAATGAAATATATTCATCACTAGTTAGCACATGGTAGCCATCTTCCTTAATTAATGGAATCATTTCTTCAGCTGATAATTCATCTAGTGTATTGGAATTAGAATCAAACAAATACATGCCAATGACCATAATGATTCCAGCTGTAAACAAACCGATGGCAAATGTACGAATGGTTTTTTTCATTTCTGTTTTCCCTCATTTATTAATTATCCTAGCTTTATTTCTATTGACTTACAGGATTATTATTTTTATTTTCTAATAAAATCTTCAGCTAAATCATTTGGTAATAATTCTTCTTCAAGAACTTTGATTTTCTTTTGCATTTGGTATGTATCCTTCATGTTTGTCATAGATAGTTGCTCAACTTGACGTTCCAGTTCTTCAAATCTATCATTCATGAAAAATGATAGAATAAATAAAACGACAGCCACTACAATGATTGTAATTACTGCATAAATCATTTATTTCCCTCCTATTTTATACTCCATTATTAGTTATACCATATATTCAAGTGTGAGAAAACCTTAAAATAATTCCAACTGATTGTTGATTGTTTTAAAAAACTCTGCTATTATAATAAAAGTCTGTAGAATATTTTCTTAGCTGTTTAGAAAGTATAAAAGCTTACTTACTGCTTAGAAGAAACTGCGAACGTCACTGGAAATTATTGTGACAAGCAAAATCTTTTAAAATTTATACATCGTTAGATTGAATAGTTTGGAGGGAAAATCATGCGCGTAAACGTTACTCTTGCTTGTACTGAAACAGGAGATCGTAATTATATTACGAAGAAAAACAAACGAAATAATCCTGAACGTATTGAGCTTATGAAATATAGCCCACGTCTAAAAAAACACACTTTACATCGTGAAACGAAATAATAACCATGAATAAACTCTTATCTTATTATTGGATAAGAGTTTATTTTTGTATTAAATCGAAATTAATTGGCGCATCACCTGTCATCTGGAGAACTTAAAATAACTTTCTAACTGGATAAGTGCAGATTTATACCTAGTAACATCCTGCTTTCTAAGAGAAACAACAATCTCACAAAAAACATCTTAAAAAATTTAACTATATCCGCAACTTTGCTATTATGAATGGAAGGGAAGGTGACGCTTGTTATGTTTTTAGATGAGCAACATATCTTGTATCAAATTGCAAATCATTTTTTAAAAAAGGAACATTTCGAAATCCTTACAATAAATGAAAATGCAGATGAAATCTGGTTAGAAAAGTATGCAAATAAGAAATCAACAATTATTAGACTTGCTCATAAAGGATTTGATTGGCAAAATCATTTACGAAAAGATATTGCACAAGTGTTCCAAACAGTACACAATATGCAAAAAATGGTCAAAGGGAAGAACATTGAATTACATAATGTATATGTTGCAACAAATGCTCCAGTAGATGATTGGGAAAGACTTAAAAAACCGATGCAATTGAAGGAAAAACGCCCAATTAAGATGAAGGTATACTACTTGGACGAAGATAATATAAATCAGGAGATTAATCGATTACAATCAGATACTAGTGAACAGACCATAGCGATTAATAACAATGTTAGCGAATCAGAGAAGGAAATTACTGTTAAAGAATTGAAGCAACAGATAATTGAATTGGTTCAAGTGAAGAAAAAAGAATATCAAAATATTTTCTCAAGAGCTAAACCACTTTTTACTTATTTTCTTATCATTATTAATGTTATTATGTTTATTTTACTTGAAATGAATGGCGGAAGTACAGCAACTGCTACTTTAATTGAATTTGGAGCCAAATATAATCCAGCAATTTTAGAAAACAACGAGTGGTGGAGAATAATTAGTGCAACTTTCTTACATATTGGGTTTCTGCATCTTATCATGAATATGCTGGCGGTTTATTACTTGGGAACAGTTGTAGAGCGGATCTATGGACGATTTCGCTTCCTATTCATTTATTTTCTTGCTGGTATTGGCGGTGGGCTTGCAAGTCTATCATTTACTGTTAATATTTCCGCAGGTGCTTCAGGGGCAATCTTTGGATTGTTCGGCGCATTATTATTCTTCGGTTTGATTTACAAACAGATTTTTTTACAGACAATGGGTTATAACATTTTGTTTATCCTCGGAATTAATTTGATTTTCGGTTTATTCATTCAACAAATTGATATGGCTGCACATTTAGGAGGTCTTGCAACTGGTTTTATCGCCTCTGCAATTGTTTATCTGCCCAGGAAACGTAATCTTATCAAGCAATCATTAGCTGTGGGCATCTATTTGATAGTATTTGTCGGTCTCGTTATCTTGGGATACGAGAATAATGAAAAGAACCAGGCATATCACTTGATGGCTGCTGAGAGTTCGGTACAGGAAGAAAACTATCAGGAAGTTGTTGAATCAACAACTCGTGGACTCGAATTACCAGGAGATGTACATGGAATATTATTATTCCATCGTTCTTATGCGTATATTGAGCTAAATGAAATCAATTTAGCGATTGATGATCTCGAAAAGAGTCTAACCTATGAAAAACTTCCAGAGTCTTATTATAATCTAGCAATTCTCTACTATAATACAGGTGAATTGAAAAAAGCAGAAGAAAATATTGCTCAAGCATATAAAATGGATCCTGAAATTGAGGGAATCGCTGAGTTATATGAAACAATAATTGGTGAATCAGTAAAAAAATGAGGAAAAGTATTCTTGTTTCATACTTTTTCCTTAAGAAATGAAAGATTAATTAAGAATATCTTATTTTTACAATCGTTGGTATAATAATTGTGGTGAGTTAAATGAAAAATGTTTATGATGTACAACAAATACTTAAGAAATTCGGTACCTTTATTTATAGTGGTGATCGAATTGGAGATCTTGAATTAATGGAAATGGAGATTGGAGACTTATATAAAATGCAATTTATTGAAAAAGATCACTATCTCCAAGCAAAGCTAATACTAAGAAAAGAAAAAAACAGGCTATTAACTAAAGGGGCGAGATGAGCATGACTGAAGAGATACTAGTTGGAATTGATATTGGTGGAACAACCGTGAAGCTTGGCTTCATCAATACTCAAGGAGATATTCTAAAGAAATGGGAGATTCCAACAAATGTAGCAAATGCAGGAAATGGAATTATCGATGATATATGGAACTCGATACAAACAGAGATTGATCAAGAAGATATGAAAAATAAAACGATACTTGGCTTAGGAGTAGGGGCTCCTGGATTTATTGATACAAAAACAGGATATGTTTATGTGGCTGTTAATATTGGCTGGAAGAACTTTGACTTAGCACAGCAATTAAAAGAAAAATCAGGCCTTCCAGTCTTTGTAGAGAATGATGCAAACTTAGCAGCGCTTGGCGAGAATTGGCTGGGAGCCGGTGAACAAGCAGATAATATGATTGCTATTACACTTGGTACTGGTGTAGGTGGAGGCATCATTGCGAATGGCAAAGCATTAAATGGCGAGAATGGCATGTCTGGTGAAATTGGCCATATCACAATCGATCCGAATGGATATCTATGTAATTGCGGGCGCAAGGGATGCTTAGAGACCATAGCTTCCGCAACTGGTATTGTTCGGCAGGCAATGGAAGAAATAAACAATAATACTAATAGTAGTTTAGCATCATTATATGAGAATAATGGGAAATTAACAGCAAAGGATGTTTTTGATTTAGCAAGTAAAGGAGATCCAGCTTGTGAAGCAATCGTAAATAGAACGATGGATATTTTAGGACTAACGATAGCCAATATGTGTACATTAATTAATCCATCTAAGGTGCTGATCGGTGGCGGTGTTTCAAAAGCTGGAGACCAATTATTGACGAAGATTACAGTTGCATTTGAAAAATATGCGCTTCCAAGAATTAAAGAGGCTTGTGAAATCAGAATTGCTAAATTAGGCAATGACGCAGGTATCATTGGTGGAGCATTTCTTGTAAAACAAAAGCTATAATCTATAAAACTTGTAATAATTATCCAAAAATGAAACTACAGGAGAGTATTATTCGTAATTATTAATAAGGTGTGTAATCGAGCAATAGTAATAATCTAATTAAAGGATGATCTATAATCATCCTTTATCTGTATTTAATGAGGATAGACTGATTATATGAGCTGAGCTAATTATATTGGTGTTCCGAAATTACCCCTGTAACACAAGTTTTAGGAGGAAATATTGTATGAAATTTAAGATAACCAGATTACCATTATATGTAATTGCTACGGTATTATTTGGTTCAAAGACATATCTTGCTTATCGCTTTATGTTTACCATTGAACTCGACAATATTTTGCAAGAAATCATCTTATTTATCAATCCTTTTATATCTGCTTTTTTACTATTTGCAATCAGTGTTTGGTTTAGCAATAATGAAAAGCAACTGAAATACATTCGTTACAGTGCGCTAATTGCCTCGTTTATCATTTTTGCAAATCTAGTATTTTATCGTCAATTTAATGATTTTATTACACTTCCACAGTTATTCCAAGGTAGTAATATGGCAGACTTGGGATCTAGTATACTTACATTAATAAAAGGCTATGACATATTTCTATTTACAGATGTTGTTTTTATTTGGATATTAAGTAAGAAGGACATTGCTGCACGATCCGTTACTTACAATCGGAGAAGGAAAGCAGCTACATTAACTTTATCGTTATTATTGATAGCAACAAATTTCTTAATTGCAGAGTCGTCGCGTCCACAGTTATTCACACGTGGTTTTGATCGTGAGTACTTGGTTAGAAGCATCGGGCTTTTTAACTATCATATATATGATGTTATTGCTCACTCTAAAGTAGAGGGCAGACGTGCCTTTGCAGATGGAAACGAACTCCTGGAAGTACAAGAATATATAGAAGAGAATGTTAAACAAAAGATGAAGTCAGACTTGTATGGTGCTGCAAAGGGTAAGAACATTATTTTTATCAATGCTGAATCATTACAGCAATTTGTGATTAATAATGAGGTGAATGGGGAAGAGGTAACTCCATTTCTAAATCAATTAATTAAAGATGAGGACACCTATTATTTTGATAATTTTTATGAGCAAACTGGCCAAGGGAATACATCCGATTCTGAATTTTTAGTAGAAAATTCTTTATACCCATTAGATAGAGGAGCGGTTTTCTTTACCCACGGTGGTAACGAATACAACGCTATTTCTGAGATTATTGATGATGCAGGCTATAGTTCTTATGTTTTTCATTCCAACAATAAGAGTTTTTGGAATCGAGATCAAATGTATGTGAGCTTAGGTATCGATCATTTCTTTGGTGAAGAAGCGTATGATGTATCAGAAGATAATGCAATCGGCTGGGGTTTAAAGGATAAGCCTTTCTTTGAACAATCGATCCCTTATTTACAATCAATAGAACAGCCATTCTATGCGAAATTTATTACCTTAACCAATCATTTTCCGTTTGACATGGACGAATCAGATATATCATTAGAACCGTATGAATCAAATTCAGATGTTTTGAACAACTACTTTCCAGCTGTCCGCTATATGGATGAAGCTATTGAAGATTTCTTTATAAAATTGAAGGAAACAGGACTTTATGAGAATTCGGTCTTTGTTGTCATGGGTGATCATATTGGAGTAAGTGCCAATCATAATAAAGCTCTCAGTATGTATCTAGACAAGGATGAGATTACACCGATCGATCAAGTAGAATTACAGCGTGTACCATTTATCGTCCATATTCCTGGCAATGGTAAAGGAAAAGTTATTTCTGAAGTTACTGGACAAATCGATGTCAAGCCAACCTTGCTTAGTTTATTGGGTATTGATGCAGTGGATGATATTCAGTTTGGTAATGATCTATTTGCAGATAATCGGAAAGGTTACGTGGCACTAAGAAATGGAGATTTTATTTCTAAGAAGTTCATTTACACAAATGGAAGCTGTTATCTAAGAGGAACAGGGGAGCTGATAGGGGTATCAGAGGAAAAAGATTATGTTGTCTCTGAAAGTGAACATGAATTAGTTAATGCATGTAATGAAATCAATGAAAAGGTGACAACAGAATTAAGACTCTCAGATGACTTGATATATGGTGATTTATTCCGCTTTATTAATTTTGATTTAACCAAAAAGGCTAACCAATGATGGTTAGCCTTTTTGGTAGATAAGAAGCCAGGTATAATAATACAGCATAAGTTTACTAGCCTGTAATTTCGGAAATAATAGTTGCAATTGAGAAAAAACCAAACGCTAATGCTGTAATGGCTGAAAAAGCAAGTGCAAAAAGATTTTTATATTTTAGCTGGCGAATTACCGATATTACGGCAAGCAAAGCAACTGCTAGAAATACAATCCCTAAGACAATATGCATGAATCTCATGCCTCCTTAAACGCTTTCTTATTAAATTGATTCACTATTCATATGTATATAATTATTCTATACTATATTGTATAGCAATCGATCTTTCTTGTCGAGCGATATTAGCTACGATTAAGTGTACCCCTTTTTCCAAGAATAGTATTCGTTAAGACAGTGAAGACCCTGCAGTTTGCCCATACACAGAGTCTTTTGTTCTTAATGACCAAATCCTGGAACAAGTATAAATTCTGAATACCATGTGAAACCAACCATAAATACTGTAAGGTAAGCACCGAATAAATACATATACATTCTCTCAGATAGTTTCAAATAACCTAATGTAAGGAAAAATACCGTCTGAACTAGGGATAATACCGCCGCTGGGATCATTTCACCTACGTAAAACATGACTGTAAAAATACTTGTCCAAAAGCCAAGCATACGAAACACTCGATCCATGTCTTTCCCCCCTTTGTATTTGGATAGCGTTATCACAATAATTATATATGAGTAAATTGATATTGTAAATGAATCTCCTTTAACAATTGCAAGATTTGCTGTAAAAGTGCAAATTTATTAATATAATTATTGTTTTCATCTTAGATGGGTGAAACAAATCGGGCTCGAAGCATCAATTTTGAAGGTTGCAAATGACAGTCGCTTTCCACGGGTAGACCAGTGCGAACAAAGTTCTAATAAAATCCCATGGAAAGCAAATGTCTTCTTCTATTGGTACGTAAATACTATTTGTTTTTTCCAACCGATGTGAAATATGCCAAGTATAATAATTTATTGATGAATCGGCTTTTCTTGAATGGAAGGATAGTCTTCATTTCGTAAGTTAGGATGGTTGTCACTAGTAGTCAATGTATTAATAATAGTGTAGCGATGATTATTATTTGTTGTAATTGAGACATTTAGCTCATGTGTTTGATTTTCGCTTCTAATAATTGCAATTTTCGCCTTCCCATCAGGAAAATGGTAGGTTGTTTCTGAGCTAGGTAATCCATGTTTCTGAACCTCCTGCTTAAACTGTTCTCGCTGCATTTGAAATAATGTTTCAATCTTGACTTGTTCAATTTGATTTTCAGTAAGCTGAAGATCATTTCGATACATCGCTATATTTGTAGTTACGATAATATATACAATCGCAATAATAAATAAAACATATGGCAAGAAAAAACCTTTCTCGTTATTCATAAAAGACAATCCTTTTTTCATACGTATTTCCTTGCAAAGTGGAAATCCTAATTGTGATTCCATAAGGGTCATCAATGAATATGAGTTCTTTTACATCGAACAGAAATATTTCATGGCCAGTACCATCTACTTGTCTGCGAATAAGCTTCTCATATTGTTCAATTGTTACAAGTGCTGGTTTATTATTTATTTTTTGGTTTAATTGGAGTATGCCGTCTACGACTAAGCTATCAGTAGATTTTATTACTTCGTCTCGGACAAATTGGAAACATTGATAAACAGATATTTGTTCATAATTTGATTGGTTCGTTGCAGAATGTAACAAATAACCAGTGAATGGCAAGGTGATGGAAAGGATTGTAATTGTTAATAACATTGAAACAAAGGTAAAACCACGTTCATGTTTTATATATTCCAAATAAACAAATGTTTTCTCTTCGTTCTCTAACATTTTTCCAACTTACACACCCCTCAATATATTCATTCTCTGTTGTAAAGCGAAATACTGCTTGTTTCTGATTGACTTCTTTTATATGCTCTATTGGCAATCGCAATGGACTTCCCCATATGAATGGCTGCATTTCATCATGCAAGGTGTGAGTCATCATTCTTCGGTCACTTAGTATTTGTTGTTCTTTCTCTAACGTTGAAACTATTGGAACAACAGTAGTAATTACGGAGAAGAGAATTGCTGAAGCAATGATAACTTCGAACAATGTGAAACCATTAGCCTTCACTGATGTAAAACCTCCCTTTTCCAAGAGGGAAAACTAATAGGTATTTCTTTTCTCCTACTATGATATCGATCGTTCTCGGGTTGATAATGGAACCATTTTTATTAAATTTGATACTATCATAATTCTTTCTATCGATTTTAAATCCGGGAGGATAATTTCTTGTTGCAAAAGCAGGGTTCATGCCTTGTAAAATACTGTAACGATCATTGTAGAAACGGATACTAAAAGAATCATCTGCAGTGGTGCTCAAGTTTTGAATCATTAAAATATCATATTCTAGCTGCTCAATAAATTTTGTAGATTGTACTTTCTCGAGATTATTGTTATTTATCGGTACAATTAGCAAAAGCATTACAGACATGATGGACAGAACCATTAGCATTTCCAGTAGTGTGAATCCTTTAAAATTACTTATAAGTGATTTATTGGACGCTAACTTTTCCATTTGTTACTCTCAATCCATTACCGTTAGGACATTCCTTTTGATTTTCGGTAATGTAATTTGGTGTTAAATCATCAATACTAGTTGCTGCTGTTCCAGTTTCAATTGAATATGCATCTGCTTGGGACTGAACAAGGGCTACAAGGGCCTCACATCCTGTATCATTTACAACTGCGCTTCGATCGCCTAAATTTGGCACAATCAAAATGATTAAGACAGTGATGATCATTAGTACAATTAACATTTCTATTAATGTAAAGCCACGGTTATTATTTAGCATTATAATTAGCTCCTTTTATATTGTATTTATTAATTCAAACATCGGCCACATCAGTGTTATATAGATGAAGACGATAAAAAGTGCTAGTAAAATAAAGAAAACTGGTTGTAAAAATGTGATTGTTTTCATTAATTTATCTTCAATATCTTCCATTAGCAGATCACCATAAACCGATAAATCCTTTTCTAAAGCATTAATATCTGCATTCTTTTGAAATATAGAGACTAGCTGTTCCTCGAATAATGTGAATTGTGAGAGGAGATACGTAATATGTAACCCTCTTGATAATTCATCTCTAATTAAAATAGCGTAATAGGTAATGATCGGTATTTTTTGCTGAGTGGCCATATGCTGCAGGATTTCTTTGAAGGGCATACCAGTTTTTAGTAGAGAACTAAAGTGAACTGCAAAAAAATAGGAGGTTTGGGCTTTGATGAAGCTTCGGTAAATTGGGATCGATTGATAAATTTTAATTTGCTGTTCAATGGGAATTCGGTGTTTCATTATGTGCCATGATGGGATTGCAGTGATTCCAACTATACCTGTTACAATCAATCCTGTCATGAAAAAATCAATAAGAAAGATTGAAATAACAATGATGGAAGATGCGCTGGAATTTGATTGAAACATCTCCATAAAGGAAGGGAGGACGGACTGTTTGATAAAAAGGAGCAGCAATGAAAAGATAATAAATAATATTAAAGGATATCTTGCCATTTTTTGAAATTTCTTCGTATAATTGACCCGCTGTTGAAACATTTCCATACATTTCAATATGCTTCCTTGTAAATCACCATTCGCCTGTACAAAATATAAGTAGTTGGTAATACTCTGATGAAACATTGCTTTTTCAAACGCTTGATCGATTGTCAAGCTGTTTTTCAAGGAATTGATTATTTGCGTTGCTATTGGAAGCAAACTTTTATCCCACTTCAGTGTTTCCATCGCTTCTAATAATGGATAGCCACTTTCTAATAAGCGATGCAATCGTTTGAGGAAGCGAAGCTGAATTTCCTTAGGAAGTTTTTTCTTATGGTTTTTGAAAGGTATCCTCAGAGATAAATCCATACGCAAAAGCCTTCTTTCTTAAATGATCAAATGATTGAAACGAACTGGATTTCCTTATATCAACTCCCTTCAGTGCATCTTTTAGCAGTAGTTCGTCTAGTAGTTCGAGTACTGCAGCCCGCTTTACATGGGGTTTAGTAATTATTGGTAATAACTGGATTGATGCTATTGCAATAAGTGTTTGCTCTAAGTAAATTTGTTCGATTCCCATTTCTTGTAAACGATGAATGGTTCCAAAAGCATCTTTAGCATGCAATGTACTCAATACAAGATGCCCTGTGAGTGCGGCTTCAAACGCAAATTGTGCCGTATACTTATCGCGTATTTCCCCAATCATTAGAATGTCTGGGTCATGTCTAAGCGCTGCTTTCAATCCAGTTTGATACGTAATTCCAGCCTTTTCATTAACTTGTACTTGCAAAATATCATCCATTTCTTTTTCAATTGGATCTTCTAAAGTGATTGTTTGATATGATTCCTCTTGAAGAATATCCTGTAATAAAGCATACATTGTTGTCGTTTTTCCACTTCCTGTTGGCCCAGTTAGTAAGATTAAGCCTGCACGTTTAGAAATCCATTTTTTTAGCTTTTTAAATTGCGTAGGGAATAGAAATAAATTTTCCAGTGCTACATTTTCTGTTTGGGGGAGGATTCGTACAGCAAGGCTTTCCATGTGGTTGACAGGTAGGGTAGATAATCGTAAGGAATAAAGGTTGGACTTTTCATAATGCGCTATCTTTCCGTTTTGTGGTTTGCGGCTTTCACCAATATCCATTCCGGAAGTAAATTTATAAAATGTTAATAAAAGTTGGTATTGCTCTGTATTAATTTGCTTGTAAAGTGTTCGTTTTCCATGAATGCGGAAGTAAATATCGGTTTTTTTAGGAAATGGATAGAAGTGAAGGTCTGTTGCATGATGTTCAATCGCAGCTTGAAGTAGTCGCTTGGATAGTGTTGAGGCGGGATTCAAGTAGTGTCACCTCCTTGATTTTATTTCACTATGAATACTTATTCGACATATTTTTATTATCTCCTTCTTTTTTAAAAAAATATTTGCAGAAAAAGCAAGAATATTATTTACCCTTTTGTAAATACTAGAGAAGTAGGTTTAATGAGTGATTACATGAGGTGTTTAAGTGAAAAGTAATGATTATGTAAAGTTTATGACACAACAATTAGTAACCTATATGGAATTACCCTCAGAGGAAAGAAAAAAACGTAAATTAGAACAAAAGAATCCATCCATCTACGCAAATCGCTGGTTAGGTGTTTTGCCATTTGCATTGAGGGTTATGAGAAAAAAAGCGGAATAGCAGTAATAAGCTGCTAATTCCGCTTTTTTTACAAAGCTATCAATTATAATCTAACGACTCCATTCATTCACTCAAATAAAAAATTCCTCCATTAATAACATGGCATGTAATATTCGGTTTATATCGCTCCTTGATTTCGTTCCGTTCTTTCTCCATTTGCTCATTTTCTTCTAATTCTTCATAGAAATGATCTAAAGTTTCCAATTCCTCGTTCAATGCAATTATTGATTCCTTTGCCCAGTCCTTTGGTTGATCTTCAAGGTAATTTAGTACAAGTGATTCAATCCGTAAATAACCACTTTTTAATTTAATCAGTGGGGAGATTGTAAAACAATAATCAGAAATCATTGACTGTAAGGGAATCGACTCAAGGTAATTCATCATATCTAATCTCATTTTTCCATTTACTAATTGTAGTCCGATCGAGAGGACGTCGTCTTTTTTTTGTTTACCTCGATAACTAATTTTTATGTTTAATACTAGCCAAGGATATAGTGGGGTATTTTTACTCGTATCAATTGTTTGAAACAATTTCGTAAAACGTTCATTTTCTTGTAAATGATTCATAATTTGTTGTAATCGTGGGCTGCCAAAATGAATCCAGTCTCCTTTTTCAGTACGTTTCTCCGGATTTGTAATTAAGGTTAGCTGAAAAGGCTGGCCAGTATTTCCCATTTTTTTTACATAGTGCCAATAAAAAGGGCGATTCATTAATGCGAGATCCATTTCTTCCGTTAATTGGATTGTTAAAATTCCATCTCTATTATCCAAAATCTCACAACTATGAGCAATAAAATAATTCTGCAAGAAATGATTTAAGTTAGTTATAGCCATAATGTTGCTCCTCACTTTGGGAGTGGTCGATTGTATCTTTAAGAATACTTGATAAATTATCTAATTTAATTTTTGCCTCTCCAGAAGAAGTTGAGTCTTCATAAATCTTAGTTATTTCTTTCTCTAAATTCGAAAGGTTTAATTCAGACAAAATAGCGTCCAAGTTTCCGATTACCTGTTCAAAAAGATTAATTTTTTCATATAATAACGTCATAATATGTTCTTCAATCGTATTTTTGATTGCGAAATTATAGATTACTACATCTTGATTTTGACCATAACGATGTATTCTGCCAATTCGTTGCTCTAATCGCATCGGATTCCATGGCAAATCATAATTAATCAAATGATGACAAAATTGGAGGTTAATTCCTTCACCACCAGCTTCTGTTGCGATTAATACTTGCGCATGATTTTTAAATAATTGTCGCATCCAGTCTTTTTTTCCGCGTTTAAATCCTCCGCGAAAAGGAACTGAAGTGATACCATGCTGCTGTAAATACCACTGAAGATAATGCTGTGTCGCACGGTATTCAGTAAAGATAATGATCTTTTCATCGCCAATCTTTTTGATCAATTCTACTGCCTTCATGGCTTTCACATGATGTGGCAAAAGTTCTATTTTTGATGTTAAGGTTTCAATGTGACTATTTTTTGAATCACTGTCTCCAATTTTTTTCAATGACATATAGCATGCTTCACGCGAAGAGCAAATTTCTCTTAAAAAAGTAATCTTAGAAAATGTTGAATGAGATGACATGCTGGAATCTAAATATTCATAGAAGTCTTGTTCTTCCTTTGTAAAATCGATCCAAATCGGTTGGATATTTCGCTTCGTTTCTTGAAGGTCCGTATTGATTCTTGTGTTTCGAATCATCACTTTCTGAATTAATTGCTTCAAATATTGATCATCTTTGACTTTATTTCGGTCTTTTCCATATCTCTCTAAAAATGATTTATAGTTTCCAAGATGTCCTGGCTTTAGAATGGAAATCAAGTTGAAAATCTCAATTAATCTGTTTTGTACAGGTGTTGCAGTAAGTAATAAACAATATTTTTTCTTTAACGCACGAACAAATTCGTAGTTCTTGGTTTTGTGGTTTTTTAGTTTATGTGCTTCGTCAATTAAAATGAAATCATATTCAATTTCTAGTATTTCTTCTCGATGTGGCGATCGTTTCGCTGTATCAATTGATGAGATAATAATATTGTTATCCCAATGATAATTCTTTCGATGTGCAACTGCTGGAATATAGAATTTTTCATTGAGCTCTTGAACCCACTGACTTACTAAAGAGGCTGGAACTAGAATTAATGCATTTTTCACCATTCCTTTAATCATATATTCCTTTAATATTAATCCTGCTTCAATGGTTTTCCCTAATCCAACTTCATCAGCGAGTATTGCCCTGCCATTCATAGTTTCTACAACTTGCTCCGCTGCCTTTAATTGATGATCCAGGAAGGTAATATGTGGTAAATGTTCTGGTGCACGAAGCCCCGTAAATGAAGGTGATATCCTTGTTAATTCTGCTTCATATGCCATTGAAAACAATTCCCATGAAGATAGGGCATCGTTTTTCTCCAATTTTTCTTCTAGTTTATCAATAAATGCAGAATCTTTCGTAACATGAATAGAATCCATATGATACATCCTTTACTTTAAAATAAAATTTGGATTTTGCTATACCAATCCGAAAAATTATGATATTATTCAATTGAGTTAAGGTATACGTATGCATAGTATAACCAAATATCATAAATTCATTTTAGCGGATGATTACAAGGGGAGAGCTTACGAATAGCGTAACGCCGACGGAGCAAGTGAAGAGCGAATCTCTCAGGCAAAAAGACTCTTGTAGGACGCAACTCTGGAGAGAGTTTACGATTAACGTAAACCACCTACGAAGCAAGTATTGATATCGTTCTATTTTCATATGATATCAATATGCAACTTTCTGGTAGAAGGACAGAGATTTCTTTAATTTAAAGAAATCTCTATTTTTATGCATTTTTTCATCATTTTAATCAAAGGAGTGGGAGAATGAGTGAATTAAAGCAAACACCTATATTTTCTGAATACGAAAAATATGGTGCAAAAACAATTGATTTTGGTGGCTGGGATCTTCCCGTACAATTTTCAAGTATTAAACATGAACATGAAGTAACAAGAACCAAAGCTGGATTATTTGACGTATCACATATGGGTGAAATACTTGTAAAAGGACCAAAAAGCCTAGAGTATTTACAGCATATGACTACCAATGACGTGGCTAAGCTTTCGCCAAAACGCATTCAGTATACATTTATGTGCTATCCAGATGGTGGTACAGTTGACGACTTCGTTGTTTACATGATTAATGACGAAGAGTACTTATTAGTAGTGAATGCAGCCAATACAGAAAAAGACTATGATTGGCTAGTTAAGAACAATCAATATAGTGATGAAGAACTAACGATTGACAATGTATCGAAAGATTATGCGCAACTTGCTTTACAAGGCCCACTTTCTGAAGAAATATTACAGGAATTAACAGATACTGACCTTAAAGAGATAAAATTCTTTCGTTTCGAAGAGAATGTAGCTCTATCATCAATTGATAAGCCTGCAATTGTGTCGCGTACAGGCTATACAGGAGAAGATGGTTTCGAAATTTATATTAATCCTTCCGAAGGCCCTAAACTTTGGAATTTAATCTTAGAGACTGGTAAAGAAAAGGGATTAGAGCCAATTGGACTAGGTGCTAGGGATACGCTTCGTTTCGAAGCAAATTTGGCATTATATGGTCAAGAGCTTTCGAAAGATATTTCACCGATAGAAGCGGGACTCGGTTTTGCAGTAAAAATTAATAAAGAGACAGATTTTATTGGCAAATCAATATTAAAGGAACAGGTTGAAAATGGAGTAAAAAGAAAACTAGTTGGCATTGAAATGATTGATAAAGGTATTCCAAGACATGGTTACACAGTGTTTAAAAACCAGGAGGAAATAGGTTTCATAACTTCTGGTACACAATCGCCAACATTAGAGAAAAACCTTGGATTAGCAATAATACAAACAGAATTTGCTGAAGAAGGTACCGAATTAACGATTCAAGTGCGTAAAAGAGAATTGCGTGCAGTTGTTGTAAAAACACCATTTTATAAGCGTCAAAAATAGGGGGAGAAGAGCTATGGATTTTCGTTATTTGCCGATGACAGAGGCCGACAAACAGGAAATGTTAGATAGCATCGGAGTCAAATCGACTGAAGAATTATTTTCTGACATTCCAAGTGATGTTCGATTGAAAAGGGACTTAAATCTTAAGAAACCAACAAGTGAATATCAATTGATGAAAGAGCTAACAGAACTTGCAAACAAAAATGCAAATCTAAAAGATTACCGTTCATTTTTAGGCGCTGGTGTATATGATCACTTTATTCCGTCTGTTGTTAATCATGTCATTTCACGGTCAGAGTTTTATACTGCATATACACCATACCAGCCAGAAATCTCACAAGGGGAGCTGCAAGCTATTTTTGAATTCCAAACGATGATTTCTGAATTAACAGCAATGCCGGTTGTGAATTCTTCATTATATGATGGAGGAACTGCAGTTGTTGAGTCGGTCTATTTAAGTACAACACATACGAAAAGGAAAAAAGTTCTTATTTCGAAAGCAGTACATCCAGAAACCCGTGCATTAGTTGAGACTGCAGCGAAAGGGAAAAAACTAGAGATCATTGAGCTAGATCTTCAGAATGGGCTGACAGATTTAAATCAGCTGAAAGAGGAATTAGATGAAAATACTGCAAGTGTTATTATTCAGTACCCGAATTTCTTTGGTCAGATTGAACCGTTAGATCAGATTAACAAACTCATTAAAGAACAGAAGAAAACAATGTTTATTGTTTCAAGCAATCCACTTTCCTTAGGATATTTAACGCCACCAGGGGAGCATGGGGCAGATATCGTTGTCGGTGATACCCAAGTATTTGGAATACCAGCACAATTTGGCGGTCCGCACTGTGGTTACTTTGCAACTACAGAGAAGTTAATGCGGAAAGTTCCAGGACGATTGGTTGGTCAAACGAAGGATGAAAACGGTGCTCGCGGTTTTGTACTTACACTACAAACAAGAGAACAGCATATTAAACGTGAAAAAGCAACTTCTAATATTACTTCAAACCAGGCGTTAAATGCATTGGCCAGCTCTGTTGCGATGAGTTCAATTGGTAAGAATGGGGTAAAAGAAATGGCTGTTCTTAATATGCAAAAGGCGAGGTACACGAAACAGCAATTACAAGCAGTAAATATCCCAGCAACTTTTAACGGCCCGTTTTTCAATGAATTTGTTGTTAAACTATCTAAAGCTGTTTCAACTGTAAATGATCAATTATTTGAAAAGGGCATCATTGGAGGTTATGATTTAGGGCTTGTATATCCAGAACTCCAGAACCATATGCTAATCGCTACAACAGAAATCCGTACAAAAGAAGAAATAGATGCTTTTGTTAAAGAATTGGGGGATATCAATGGCTAATCAAGACTTTCCATTCATTTTTGAAAGAAGTAAAGAAGGCAGAACGAGCTATAATTTACCCGAATTAGATGTTCCGGAAGTTAATTTGGAAGAAGAACTTGACGATTCCTATATTCGTAAAACAGCACCTAATTTACCAGAAGTAAGTGAATTAGAAATCATGCGTCATTATACAGGGTTATCCAATCGAAATTATGGGGTAGATTCAGGATTTTATCCACTAGGGTCTTGTACAATGAAGTATAACCCAAAAATAAATGAAGATGTAGCGAGACTTCCCGGATTTAGTCATGTTCACCCGTATCAAGATACGAAAACAGTACAAGGTACGATGGAAGTGTTATATGATTTACAAGTTTCATTGCAAGAAATTACTGGAATGCATGAAGTTTCATTACAGCCTGCAGCAGGAGCGCAAGGGGAATGGGCAGCTTTAATGATGATCAAAGCATTCCATGAAGCTAATGGCGATTATCACCGTACAAAGGTAATTGTTCCTGATTCAGCCCATGGTACAAATCCTGCATCCGCAGCTGTAGCTGGTTTTAAAGCTGTTACAGTGCAAACGAATGAATCGGGCTTAGTAGATATTGAGGATCTGAAACGTGTTGTTGGCGATGATACTGCAGCATTGATGTTAACAAATCCGAATACATTAGGTTTATTTGAGACAGAAATTTTAGAAATGGCGGAGATTATTCATGGTGTGGGCGGAAAGTTATATTATGATGGAGCCAACCTCAATGCGATTATGGGATATACACGTCCTGGAGATATGGGATTTGACGCTGTGCATTTAAACCTTCATAAAACCTTTACTGGCCCACATGGTGGTGGTGGCCCAGGTTCTGGTCCTATTGGTGTATCAGAAGAATTAGCGCCATTTTTACCAAAGCCAGTAATTAGTAAAAACAATGGTTTATATGAATTTGACTATAATCGACCACAGTCAATTGGCAGAGTAAAACTATACTATGGTAACTTTGGAATTTATTTACGTGCATATACGTATATTCGCACAATGGGAGCAGAAGGGCTTAAGAAAGTAAGTGAGTATGCAGTTCTAAATGCTAACTATATGATGCGAAAACTAGAAAAGGAATATGATTTACCATATAAGCAGCATTGTAAACATGAATTCGTTTTATCTGGAAAGATACAGAAGAAATTAGGAGTACGTACGTTGGATATTGCTAAACGATTATTAGACTTTAACTATCATCCACCAACTGTTTACTTCCCATTGAATGTTGAAGAAGCGATTATGATTGAACCAACTGAAACGGAATCAAAAGAAACTTTGGATGGATTTATTGATGCAATGCTTGCTATTGCAGAAGAAGCGAAGACTAATCCTGAAAAGGTACAGCAAGCGCCATATAATACGATTGTCAAACGTATGGATGAAGCAACTGCAGCAAGAAAACCAGTTTTAACATATAAGGAAAACTAAGAATCAAATTTTTGCTTCAATGAATTACTTTTTCCATGGGAAAATATAAAGGCTCCAAGGTTGATTAAACCTTAGAGCCTTTTTGATTAGCAGGCTTTTATAAAAAATTGCGTCCTACGATTTCATTAACTACTTTCGTTTAATTTTTCCGGTCCATTTCTTGAAACCACCTTTTAACTGGTAGATTTCTTGAAAGCCTTTTTTGTGTAATAAATGTGCAGCTCGCGCCGATCTTGTGCTGCCTTGGCAATAGAGATATACAGGTTTATCTTTACGCAATTCAACTAGACGTTGACGCATTTGTGTCACAGGGATATTTCTAGCACCAAGAATATGACCGCCGTCAAATTCTTGAGGCTCTCTAACGTCAATAAGCTGTGCCTTACGATATCCTTCAACGAATTGTTCCTCCGTTAATACTTTTAAGAATGTGCGTTGTCTGTAATATCTAAAAAGACCAATCGCAAGGAGTACAACTACTAAAATAATTAAAAATGCCATATTATTCCCCCGTCTTTCACATATGTTCTATTCTATTATAAACTGTTCTCTATTTTTTTCAAAGTTTATTTCATTATTTTAGAAACGAACTATTCGAAATGCGGTCAGACGTCAAGTTCTTATTCCATAAAAAATGCAAACCTTGAAAAAGTGAAATATGACTTAAAAACTATAATTTTTCTATGATTTACTGCATTGTTCTACATAAATCGTTGCTTTTTAGTTATTGACAAATAAGTTGTTTTATCCTTGAGAGACAATATATAGTAATTATTTAAAAATAAAACACAATATATTGTTTGGTTGTTACCGATTATGGTATTGTTATATTAGATATTATTAAATTATATATTTACTAGAGGAGCGATTGCATGACCATAATTGTCGAACCAAGCAATAAAATTAATATTGGTTCCTTAAATGACGACATTAAACTTTTTGAACCTGTACATCCAATTACAGAGGATATGAACATTACACATAAAGGTGTTTCCCGTCTAGTAATGCTAGACAGATATGCCTTTAAAGATACGGCAAAGAAAACCTTAAAAATAGGTGATTTTGTTGTTCTAACGGTTAAATCTGATCCTAAATTTCCTGCTAGAGGATTAGGGTTTGTTCGAACAATTGATTGGGAAAACAATATGGCAGATATTGCAGTTGATCCAGAATTTGTTTCTGTATTAGATGATGAAACGGAGGCTGCTACAGGCATTGTTAAACGGTCATTAGATGTTATTGATAAACCACTAGAGGTTTATTATGAACAAATTGCAAAGCGTAATGCAACGGGACTTGCTAGTGTTGAACAGACGAAAGAAAACCAAGAAAAATGGTTTCAGATATTCAATGAAGAACTATCCAATTTAAATTTCATCCCGGCAGGACGAGTGCTTTACGGTGCTGGAGCAAAAACCGATGTAACATATTTTAATTGCTATGTAATGCCATATGTGAAAGACTCCCGTGAAGGAATTTCCGATCACCGTAAACAGGTTATGGAAATTATGAGTCGAGGTGGTGGAGTAGGTACGAATGGTTCAACGCTACGGCCTAGAAATACTTTAGCAAGAGGTGTGAACGGAAAATCATCTGGGTCTGTTTCATGGTTGGATGATATTGCAAAACTGACTCATTTAGTGGAGCAAGGTGGTTCAAGACGTGGAGCACAAATGATAATGCTCGTAGATTCCCACCCGGACATTATTGAATTTATTATCTCTAAAATGCAAAACCCAAGAATCCTTCGCTATCTAATTGAAAACACAGAGGATAGTCAAATAAAAAAAATGGCAGAAGAAAAATTGAAATTCACACCATTAACGAGTACGGAAGCAGACCTGTATCAAGGTGTTGTAAATTATAAATCAATGCCAGGATTGGGTGGATTTCCAGAAGCTGCCATCTATGAAGCTGAAGATAAATTAAGAGCTGGTGGAACATATGCTGTACACAACCCTGAATTCTTAACTGGGGCGAATATTTCCGTATGTATTACAAAGGAATTTATGGATGCTGTTGAAAAAGATGAGTTATATGAACTGCGTTTTCCTGATGTAGAAAATTATACTGATGAAGAAATGACTGCTTATAATGAAAAATGGCATGAGGTTGGCGATGTACGTAAATGGGAAGAACTGGGATATGGTGTTAGAGTTTACCGCCGTATTAAAGCAAAAGAGTTATGGAAACTAATAAATATTTGTGCAACATACTCAGCCGAACCAGGAATTTTCTTTATCGATAATGCAAACGATATGACAAACGCAAAAGCATACGGTCAACAAGTAGTTGCGACGAATCCGTGTGGTGAACAGCCACTCGCTCCATTTTCTGTATGTAATCTTGCAGCAGTAAATCTTGCTGAGATGGCTAATAAGGAAACAAAAACAGTAGATTTTGAAAAACTTATTCAAACAGTAAAAACTGGTGTACGTATGCAAGACAATGTTATCGATGCAACACCATATTTCTTAGAAGAAAATAAGAAACAAGCACTCGGTGAGCGCAGAGTTGGCTTAGGTGTGATGGGACTTCATGATTTACTCATATATTGTGAAACAATTTATGGCTCTCAAGAAGGAAATGAGCTTGTAGATAAGATTTTTGAAACGATTGCAACAACTGCTTATCGCACATCGATTGAGCTTGCAAAGGAAAAAGGTAGCTTTCCGTTTTTAGTTGGTGACACAGATAGTGAGACAGCTGCATTACGTGAAGCATTTATTAATACGGGTTATATGAAGAAAATGCCAGGCGATATTCGAAATGATATCGTTAAATATGGCATACGTAACTCGCATTTATTAACAGTTGCTCCAACAGGAAGCACAGGAACGATGGTAGGAGTCTCTACAGGACTGGAACCATACTTCTCCTTCTCGTACTATAGAAGTGGAAGACTTGGCAAATTCATTGAAGTAAAGGCAGACATTGTTCAGGAATACTTAGACAAAAACAAAGAAGCTGATTCAGAGCAATTACCTGATTGGTTTGTTGCTTCAATGGATTTGACTCCAGAGGCGCATGCAGATACACAATGTGTTATTCAACACTGGGTTGATAGTTCTATTTCGAAAACGGTAAATGCACCTAAGGGATTCACGGTAGATCAAGTTGAAAGTGTGTACCAGCGCTTATACAATGGCGGTGCTAAGGGTGGTACCGTTTATGTAGACGGTAGCCGAGACTCTCAAGTATTAACCTTAAAAGCAGAAGAAAACACATTCGGCGAACAAACGGAATTATTCACAGACGATGAGAAGCCAAAAGTTGTTTTAATGGATACAATTCAAGAGTTAGGCAATACGAATGTAAATATCGGCAATGAAGTCGGTGACACATGCCCTGTATGTCGTGAGGGAAGTGTTGAGGATATCGGTGGTTGTAATACTTGTACAAGCTGTGGAGCACAATTAAAATGTGGTCTCTAATATTCTCTAATATATAGAAGGATAATTTTAAAAGGGCTAATCGAGTCGATTAGCTCTTTTTCATTACTTGTTAAACATACATTATTAAGGTATCCTTAAATATAGAAATAGTTTTGCATTAACTAAAAATTATTTTACGAATAGAGGTATTTACATGCCAACTCCTAGTATGGAAGACTATATTGAACAAATCTATAATCTAATTGATAAAAAAGGCTATGCACGCGTTTCAGATATTGCTGAAGCATTGATGGTTCATCCATCCTCGGTAACTAAAATGGTTCAAAAATTAGATAAAGACGAGTATGTTGTTTATGAAAAATATCGTGGTTTCGTTTTAACTGAAAAAGGCAAGAAGGTCGGGGAAAGATTAGTTTTCAGACATGAATTATTAGAAGAATTTCTTAAAATAATTGGGGTTGATGATGAAAACATTTACGCAGATGTGGAAGGAATTGAGCATCATTTGAGTTGGAATTCTATTGATCGTATTGGGGACCTCGTGACATACTTCAAAGCAAGTGACAGTCGTGTAGATGAATTAAAACAAGTCCAATTGACAAATAAGGATTAAGACTCATTCGCGAATCTATTAATAATTACCCCGCTATCCAATAATATTACGAGTTCTAATTTATTTCGTTTTGCTTAAAATTAGTATAAAAAGCAAAAGGGGAGAGAGCATGAAAATTGATGCCGTCTTTTCTGGTGGTGGGGTAAAGGCCTTCGCTTATATTGGCGTGCTTAAAAGTATCGAAGAAAACAATCTTAGCTTGGAGCGTGTAGCAGGAACATCTGCGGGTGCGATTATAGCATCACTCGTTGCAGCTAATTATACGTTAGAAGAGTTAACTGCTACGGTAAATGAACTTGATCTGAAGCAATTTGTTGATCCACCAAAGTTTACGAGATATTTACCTATGAGTAAATGGTTCCTGTTATTTTTCCAATTGGGTATTAACAAAGGTGATTGCTTGGAGAACTGGCTCTATGAGATGCTAGCCGAGAAAGGTATTTATACATTTAATGATATTAAAGCTGGATATCTTAAAGTTGTAGTAAGTGATTTATCGCTAGGAAAACTGATTGTTATTCCTGATGATCTAGAACAAGTATATGGCATCAATCCGAAGAATTTTCCAATCTCGAAGGCTGTACGAATGAGTGCTGGATTCCCCTATTTTTTCATGCCGGAAAAACTCCCCAATAAAATGAGTAAGAAAAGTATTATTGTCGATGGTGGTTTACTAAGTAATTTTCCTTTATGGATCTTTGAAAATGGAAATAGTCAAATCAATCGACCCATACTTGGAGTAAAATTTACAGGTAAGATTGAAAAGATGAACCAACCTGCAGAAATTAGCAACGCATATGATATGTTCCATGCACTGTTTGCAACAATGAAGCAGGCACATGATGCACATTATATTTCGAAATCACAGTTAAAAAATATTTTATTCATACCAGTAGAGGAAGTCGGAGCAGTTAACTTTTATATTTCTAGGGAAACAAAGGAAAAGCTATATCAGTCAGGTAAAACCAATGCAGATAATTTTTTGAAACATTGGCCGAAATGAGCAGAAATAAGCTATTTTTCATAAAATAGTTTTAACTAACGATGAAAAAACGTAAAAAGAAAAGATCTGCTGCTCTTACAGAGAAGCACGATCTTTTCTTTTTGATTTATTCCCTTCAATAACTCTTAAATGAGTTGCAGTACGTTTATTTCTCTTTTTCCTTATTAGGTCTGGCTGCTTTTTATTTACTACTTTTGTATTGCGAATATTATCAGACTTATATTTTGCTTTTGACTGTCTGACAGCCTTTTTGTATTTTTTCATATCATTAGAAGGTGCTCTATTTCTGAGAAAGACAAAATAAAATACTGCAAATATTGCAGCACTACTTCCAATCACAATTAATATTGTGAAGAGAAAGTTCGCTGTGTCGGTAAACAGCTTAGAAACTAACCCCACGACTGCTAAACCTATAATGAGAAAAGTCAAGATCGAAATCGTTTTACGAACCATCTTTTGCCCTCCTTTTAAACTTATGGAACATTTACATCCTTTTAATAAATGTATACCACTAAATAGAAGTTTTATAGCTATCTTCTTAAACCTTTTTCATGTAATTGCTTATTACAAATTATTTCCTTATTTACATAAATTATTCAAGTATAATACTATTATTATAAAGCTTTTATCATTACTTTACTAGGTCTATAGATCTCAGAAAATCTAAAGTTAGAATTATTGGATAGTTTAGAAAGTATAAATGTTTTCTTACATAAGTGCAACTAAGGCTGTCATCTTAAATCTCAGTTAAACCTTAGTTTTCTAATAAAAATTTGCAGTTTGGTTGATATTTGAATAAATGGTCAATAATATCCCTGAGGTGGATAATATGGATGAAAATAAAAAGGCAGAGAAAAATGAAAATAAAGAATCACTATTACCTAGTACAATGTTAACTGGATTTGTTGGTGGAGTGTTTTGGAGTTTTGTAGGATTAACCCTGTCTTATTTTAACTTCTCTGAGCTATCACCAACAACCTTTATACTTCGACCATGGATTCAAGCAGAATGGACAGAAAGTTGGATCGGTAATATTATATCAATTGTAATTATCGGTATACTCTCCATAATTGTAGCCCTGATCTATCTAGTACTCTTTAAGAAGGTTTACTCTATGTGGATGGGCGTTGTGTTTGGTGCCATTCTTTGGGGTATTGTCTTTTATTTATTACAGCCAATGTTCTCTAATGTTCCAAAGATCACCGAGTTAACGCTGAATACAACGCTTTCTACATTTTGTTTATTTATTTTGTATGGAACGTTTATTGGATTTACAATTTCTTATAATTTTCATGATTCGGTGCGACAGAAACCCGATTAAGCGTATGAATGCAAGTATTCCTTTGAAATCAGATGCGAACAAGTTAAAAACAATATTCATATGGTATGATTTATGATAAAATTAAATGAGCTGAGTTTAATGGGATGAATAGCTGTTTGGGAGGGGAAAAGTAAACATGGATAAATTAGAGAAATTAAGAAAAGCCCTAGAAGCAAATGAACTTGACGCGATTCTTATTGATAGTCCAATTAATCGAAGGTATATTACTGGATTCACGGGAACATCAGGTATTGCGATTGTTTCTAAAACGGATAATCGTTTTATAACCGATTTCAGGTATACAGAGCAGGCTACAGCCCAAGCACAAGGGTTTAAGGTAATCGAACATAAGCAAGGAATTAACGCAGAAATCAAAGTCCAATTAAAAGAAATGAATTTGAAACGGGTTGGCTTTGAGAAAGATCATGTTACATACAGTCAATTTGAAACCTATCAAAAGGAATTTGATGTTGAGCTAATTCCTGTAAGCGGCATTCTTGAAGAGATCCGGTTAATTAAAGATAGTGATGAATTAGCAATTCTAAAAAAGGCAGCAAAAATTGCCGATGATGCGTTTGTACATATCCAGTCCTTTATTAAACCGGGTGTAAAAGAGATAGAAATATCGAATGAACTTGAATTCTTCATGCGCAAGCAAGGTGCAACTGCATCAAGCTTTGATACAATTGTTGCTTCAGGACTTCGGTCAGCATTGCCTCATGGAGTTGCTTCCAACAAGGAAATTCAATCTGGTGAATTAGTAACATTGGATTATGGTGCCCTCTATGAGGGTTATTGCTCTGATATTACGAGAACTGTTGCAGTTGGTGAAATCAGTGATCAACTAAAAACAATATATGATACAGTTCTAGAAGCGAATATGAGAGGAATAAAAGGGATTAAACCGGGTATAACAGGAAAAGAAGCAGATGCATTAACGAGAGACTATATTACAGAAAAAGGATTCGGACAATACTTCGGTCATTCAACAGGTCATGGGATTGGTCTTGAAGTGCATGAGGGTCCAGCATTATCTAGTAGGTCAAGTGTTACATTAAAACCAGGTATGATTGTAACCGTTGAACCAGGTATATACATCGCTGGTGTAGGTGGATGTAGAATTGAGGATGACCTCGTTATTACAGAAAATGGAAACGAAAGATTGACATTTTCATCAAAAGAATTAATTCAACTATAGTTCATGTCTAGGAGGAAAATAAGCAATGATTTCAGTAAATGATTTTAAAACAGGATTAACAATTGAAGTAGATAATGATATTTGGCAGGTACTTGAATTCCAGCATGTTAAACCAGGAAAAGGTGCAGCGTTTGTTCGTTCTAAGCTCCGTAACCTTAGAAATGGAAATATTCAAGAAAAGACCTTCCGTGGTGGCGAAAAAGTAGGAAAAGCACATATTGAAAATAAAAAAATGCAATATTTATATGCTTCAGGAAGCGCACATGCTTTTATGGATACTGCAACATATGAACAAATCGAAATTCCAGAACAGCAAATCGAACAACAACTTAAATTTATGAAAGAAAACATGGAAGTCCATGTCATTTCTTATGAAGGTGAAATTCTTGGTGTAGATCTTCCAAATTCAGTAGAATTAGAAGTTATTGAAACAGAACCAGGAATTAAAGGAGATACTGCCAGCGGTGGTTCAAAACCAGCTACAGTAGAAACCGGACATGTCGTACAAGTACCATTTTTCGTTAATAAAGGAGATGTGCTTGTTATTAATACGTCCGACGGTAAATATGTTTCCAGAGCATAATTAATTTAATGTATTGTATCAAAACAGTCCTCGCACGTGTAGCAGGGCTGTTTTTTTATGTTCAAAATTTATTAGTCCAACGTCATAATCTTAAAAGGTAAACATACATTATTAATAAGCTACAAAGAATGAAATGAGGAATCTTGATGGAAGAAATTTTACGATTATTTCCACCCGATATTAGACAGGCTGTCAAAGAAAAGGTTGGAAACCGCTGGAATATACTCCAAGAAATACGGATACGTATAGATAAACCGATGGAGCTTAGCTTCGATATGAAGACGGAATGGATTGGAAATAACCGCCCAAATCAACAGGATGGTTTATTCATCGTCAATCAACTAAGTGCGTTTTCCTTATATCGCATGGAGGATGAGCTTAGAGAAGGCTATATTACAATTGAGGGTGGTCATCGAGTCGGGATTGCTGGGAAAGTAAATACATTAAAAGGTTCGGTTAAAGCAATTCAACACATTACCTTCTTTAATATTCGAATTGCTAAGGAAAAAATCGGTGCAGCAATAGCATTGCTCCCATATATTTATGAGCAAAATTATTTAAATACGTTAATAATTGGTCCACCTCAAACGGGAAAGACTACGCTAATTCGTGACATTACAAGAGTAATTGCTAGCGGTTGGAAAAAGGCAGAGGCAAAGAAGGTAGGAGTGATAGATGAAAGGTCAGAAATAGCTGCTTCGATCAGAGGAGTGCCTCAGCATGATATTGGACTGCGTGCAGATGTGCTTGATGCTTGTCCAAAAGCAGAAGGATTAATGATGATGATCCGATCAATGTCACCAGATGTATTAATTGTAGATGAGATAGGAGGAAAAGAAGACATTGCAGCATTAATAGAGGCAATTAATGCTGGGGTTACAATAATTTGCTCCATACATGGTCAAGATTTGGACGAGTTAAAAAAGCGGCCTTCATTACAAATTCTTTTTGAGCAAAAGGTCTTTCAGCGCATGGTTATATTGGAAAAACAAAATAAACCTGCACAAATTCAACGAATCTATGATCAAAATGAGATAAATATTTTAAAGAAATCGAGGTATTTCGCAAATGAAGTGGATAGGGGCACTTCTTTTCATCGGTACAACTACATGGATGGGGTTTGAGTGGAGCAATAAATTAACTCAGCGGCCAAAACATATTCGCCAGCTTAAAAATGCATTGCAAATACTGGAGGCAGAAATTATCTATAGTCAATTACCATTACAAGATGCTTTTACCTCTATTGCAATGCAATTACCAGACCCGTTAAAGACCTTTTTTGAAACACTCGGTAATAACATGAAAAAAGAACATATCGATTTTCATATGGTATGGGAAAAAAATGTAAACAAATTAATGGAAATGTCGAGCTTAGGCGTAAACGAAAGAGAAATACTTAAGCAGTTCGGTCGTACATTAGGGCAGCATGATTTCTATCAGCAGCAGAAATACATTCAGCTATCCTTAACCCACCTTGATCGAGAGCTCGAGGATGCAAGGGATGAACAATATAAGTACAGTAAGCTCGCTAAAAGTATTGGTATATTATGTGGAATATTTATTGTATTATTGCTCATTTAGTGTGAAAGGGGAGTAACCATGTTTATCGACGCCTCGATTTTATTTCAAATTGCCGGCATTGGTATTATAGTTGCATTGATTCATACGATATTAAAGCAAATGGGGAAAGAAGAGATTGCGCAATTTGCAACTTTAATCGGATTTATTATTGTTCTCATTATTGTAATTAATGGACTATCTGATTTATTTCAGCAAATTAAATCCGTATTTCTATTCTAGGGGTAATAAACATGGATATATTACAAATTGTGATTCTCGGAATAATTGCAAGTATATTGTATATTATTTTAAAGCAAATTAATGCTTCATTTGCATTTATATTAATCCTAATTACAGGAATTATAATATTTATGTCCATCATCAATCAAATCGGAGTTATCTTTCAATTGATCCAAACACTTGGACAGAAGGCGAATGTCCAAGGTATGTATTTAGAAACCATCTTAAAGATTATTGGAATCGCTTATGTTGCCGAGCTTGGTGCAAGTTTAACAAAAGAAGCTGGACTAGGTGCTGTAGCAAAAAATATCGAGCTTGCTGGAAAGATTTTCATTCTCTTATTAGCAGTTCCAATTATTACAGCAGTAATTGAAGCGATTATCAGTTTTTTACCAGCTAGTTAAATTACCAGAAAATGTTTCATCTGAAGGGAGATATTAGGATGAATGAAATCTAATAAAATTGCAGTAATATTTCTACTTACATTCCTCTTTCTCTTCAGTGGACAAGCAAGTGTATATGCAGATCCATCTACAACTGAAGTAGAAGACGCACTGCTAGAAGAAATCTCCTTAGATAGTGTTCAAGATTATTGGAGTCAAGTTGTCGACGAATATGGAAACTATTTACCTGATTTAGAGAAAACTTCAATTTACGAAATGATCAAAAACCAAGAATCTTTTTCATTTAAAGATATAGCGCTGGGTTTTATTGAGTACTTATTTCATGAATTAATACTCAATGGAAAACTACTAGGAACGTTATTAATGCTCACTTTATTTTCAATTATATTGCAAACAATGCATGCTGCATTTGAGCAAAGCATGGTAAGTAAAATTGCGTATTTTGTTGTTTATATTGTTCTGATTTTTATCGCATTAAATAGTTTTTACGTTGCTGTTAGTTATGTGGTAGAAGCAATATCAACGATGAGCAGCTTCATGATTTCGCTAATCCCACTTTTATTAGGGTTAATGGCTTCGTTCGGAAACCTTGTATCCGTTTCTTTTTTCCATCCGATTATTATCTTGCTTATTAACTTGAGTGGTGTCATAACTTCTCACTTTATTTTACCATTACTATTTGTATCTGCATTATTAGTAATCGTAAGTAGTTTAAGTGAGAATTACAAAGTAACCCATTTGGCAAAATTATTAAAAAATGTTGGTGTCGGCACACTTGGCGTGTTTTTGACAATATTTTTGGGTGTTATGTCAGTACAAGGCGCAACAAGTGCAATTCAAGATGGCGTTGCGATGAAAACGGCAAAATTTATAACGGGAAACTTTATTCCTGTTGTTGGTCGCACCTTTACAGATGCGGCGGATACGATTTTAAGTGCATCATTATTGTTAAAAAATGCTGTGGGTATTGTTGGCTTAGTCATTATTCTGTTTTTTGCATTGTTTCCAGCAATTAAAGTAATTGCTATTGCACTTATTTATAAAGTTGTTGCCGCTATATTGCAACCAATTGGTGATGGTCCAGTGATCAAAACATTGGACACGATTAGTAATTATATTTTATATATTCTTGCTTGCTTATTAGCAGTATCACTCATGTTTCTATTAGCAATTGTTATCATTGTAATTGCTAGTAATATTACGCTGCTCTTGCGATAGGATGGTTACAATGGATACTCTTATAGAGTGGGTCACTCAAATAATCTTGTTTATTATTCTAGCAACAATTATCGATTTATTGATTCCAGCAACAAGCATGAAAAAATATATCAAATTAGTTGTTGGATTAATCTTGATTTTAATTTTATTAAAACCTATCTTTTACTTATTCAATATTGATATAGAAAAAGCCGTTGAATCCTCAATTCAATCAACACTTAACAAAGATATAAATAATGATTCACTTGGAAATTTAATAAAATTTCAAAAAAAAGAGATAGAAACTACTCAAGATGCATATATTTTAGAACAAATGGCTGTCCAATTAAAAGATTTAGCAAATGATTCTCTTAGCGAGGAATATCAGGTAGAGATAACTAACATTGAATTCCTCTTTGCAGCCGAACAAGAAATAACCTATGAGAATCTAAATGAAGTCATTGTACATTTATCAGAACTAGAGAATGGGGAGGGAGCTGTGAGTGTCGTTGAAGATGTCGTAATAAATACCGATAACCCAGTACAAAATGAAGGAAGTATAAATGAACAAGGAATAATTACAACACTAGAGAATATATGGGAATTTAATGACAAGGAAATCTCACTAAATTGGGAGGGAGGGTCATCTTGAAACAGATATTTAAAAACTTCTTTCGAACAAAAGATACAACAGGAGGTAATCATCCCATTTCCAAAAAAACTGGTTATATCATTGTCCTTGGTTTAATTGGTTTAATGATTATCATTTTGAGCAATTTTTTCTCACCTGCCAAAGAAGAGGTGGAGCTTGATCCAACTATAAATAGTCCACAAACTGAAGATATAGAAGTGACAAGTGCTGAAGAATCACCATTAACATCAGATGTCGCAGAATTAGAAAAGAATTATGAACAAGACCTGCAAGGAATGTTGAACAAAATTCAAGGTGTAACAGATGCAGAGGTCATGGTAAATCTTGAATCAACAAAAGTAAATATCTATGAAAAAAATTTGATTATTGGTGAACAATCAACAGATGAAAACGACCGAAATGGCGGGACAAGGAAAGTCGATGATCGTACTGAAGAATCGCAAATTGTCTTTGTAAGACAAGGTGATAAGGAGGTCCCGCTATTAGTGAAAACGGAAAGACCAAAGGTTAGTGGTGTGTTTGTTGTAGCGAAGGGTGCAGATCATGCTACAGTAAAAAGCTGGATTGTAGAAGCAGTATCACGTGTACTTGATGTCCCAACACATAGAGTTTCTGTAATGCCAAAGAGCTAAAAGGAGGATTTTTATGTTAAAAAAACAAACAGTTTGGTTATTGACAATGCTAAGTTTGATGATTGTGTTGAGTGTTTATTATATTCTTGGTGGCAGTAACAATGATAATTTAGCATTTATTGATAATGGACAAACAAATGAGGATAAATCTGTAGCAACAGATTCTGAGGCTACAGATAGTAATGGAGAAGCCGAAGTGACTGGTATTGGGAGTTCGAGTGAGGATGAACTTTTTACATCTATTCGAATGGAAGTGAGCGAAGACAGGAGTATGAAAATTGAACGTCTGGAAGATGTATTAGCGGCAAGTAGTTCCAGTGTGAGTGAGAAAAACCAAGCGAAGGAAGAAATCGATTTACTTCAGTCGACAACATCAAAAGAGAAGATATTAGAGGATACAATATTAAGTAATGCTGAATACGAGGATGTACTTGTGCGAGTAGATAATGATAAAGTACATGTTCATGTCCAAGTAGATGAGTTATCGGCGACAGAAGCAGATAATATTATGCAAATGACGAGAGACGAGTTTGGTGATGAGGTTACCACAGAGGTGAATTTCCAGCCATCAACCGATCAAGAATAGTAGTGTAGTAAAAATAGAGTGAAAATCCAGTTGTGATTAAACATCTGGATTTTTTTATTTTCACTCGCACAATCCCAGTGCAGTGTATTTCCGAAGTACTTGCCCGTGAGCTCTCAACACCATACACAGTTCATAATTTATATCATGTGCTTATATTTATTGAACTACAATTCGCATTACAGCTACAACACTGGTATAATTTCTAGGAATACTGTTCAAGATTTATACAAGTCTTAGGGGAAATTTGGGTTGAGTTGCTTGTTACGATTCTGAAGCTTAAAAAGGTAACTTCTGAATTAAAACCAAATTAGATTAGTTTGAAAAAGCGCTTATCATGAATTAATTCTTGAAGTAATCCATTATTTTCTTTAAAATGTTAGAAGGAGTTATTAGTACCTAATAATAATTTTCGCAGATATGAAGGTTTTTAAAACTTTCTCAATTGCATAAGGTTGTTGCATAAACGCTAACAACTTATTTTTCTAATATTTAATAATAAAACGAATAAATGAGGTGGCAAGTATGATGAAAGTAGAAGAAATCCGTGAATTAATTAATCAAGTTGATAAATCATCTATTAGTGAATTCACATATGAAGCAGAAGGAACAACAATTACAATAAAGAAAGAAGCGAATAAGCAATCTGTAATTAGTGACCTTGTAAGCAATGAATCTGCTCCAATTAAACAAGAAAGTGTAAAAGTAGAAGCTCCGGTTCAAGAAACGAGTGCAGAACCAGTAACTGCAGCATCAAGTACAGTCGATAATACAAAAGCAGATTATGATTATGAAATTGTTTCCCCAATGGTAGGTACATTTTATGCTAAATCATCTCCTGACAGTGAAAAGTTCGTTTCACAAGGTAGTAGTGTAGATAGCGATACAGTAGTATGTATCGTTGAAGCGATGAAGCTATTTAATGAAATTGAAGCTGAAGTTAAAGGTGAAATCGTTGAGATATTAGTAGAAGACGGTGAGCTTGTCGAGTACGGACAGCCACTATTCAGAGTAAAGTCAAAGTAAGGGGATGGAGTAAGTGATAAAGAAACTGTTAATTGCTAACAGAGGTGAGATTGCTGTTCGCATTATACGTGCATGCAAAGAGCTCGATATTGAAACGGTAGCCGTATATTCAGAAGCAGATAAGGAATCTCTACATGTCCAGTTAGCAGATGAAGCATATTGTATTGGACCAAAATTAAGTAAAGACAGCTATCTTAATTTCACGAATATCATCAGTGTAGCGAATTTAACAGATGTCGATGCTATCCATCCTGGTTATGGATTTTTAGCTGAAAACGCTGATTTCGCCGAGATTTGTAAGGCATGTAATATCACATTTATTGGACCTAGCGCAGAAGCAATTCAAAAGATGGGAATTAAAGATGTTGCTAGAGAAACGATGAAAAATGCGAATGTTCCTATCGTACCAGGTTCTAATGGAATTATTGCGAATGATGATGAAGGCCTTGAAATCGCGAGAAGTATTGGTTTCCCGGTAATTATTAAAGCTACTGCTGGTGGCGGTGGTAAAGGGATTCGAGTTGCAAGAACGGAAGAAGAATTAATCAAAGGTATTCAAGTAACGCAAAAAGAAGCTGAAACTGCATTTGGTAATCCAGGGGTATATATAGAGAAATTTATTGAAGACTTCCGTCATGTTGAAATACAAATATTAGCTGATAACCATGGAAATGTAGTACACTTAGGTGAAAGGGATTGTACGATTCAACGACGATTGCAAAAGCTTGTTGAAGAAACTCCATCACCAGCATTAACGCCGGAAATAAGAGAACAAATGGGTCAAGCTTCAGTAAAAGCTGCAAAAGCTGTGAATTATGTTGGTGCCGGAACGATTGAATACATTTTCGACCGTAAATCGAAACAATTCTACTTCATGGAAATGAATACGAGAATTCAAGTTGAACACCCAATCACAGAAATGGTAACTGGGGTTGACTTAATTAAAGAACAAATTAATATTGCTAATAATGAGGAACTTTCAATTAAGCAAGAAGATATCGAATTTAATGGATTTGCAATGGAATGCAGAATAAATGCTGAAAATCCTTTTAAAAACTTCATGCCATCAGCAGGTACAATTGATATGTATCTAGCACCTGGTGGATATGGGGTTAGAGTTGATTCAGCAGCATATACTGGTTATAAGATACCACCGTATTATGATTCCATGATTGCAAAATTAATAACTTATGGTTCGACTCGTGAAGAGGTCGTAAGTCGAATGAAACGCGCACTAGATGAATTTGTCATTGAAGGTGTGCATACAACGATTCCCTTCCATAGTTTAATTATGGACAATGAAATATTTCTAAAAGGTGATTTCAACACGAACTTCTTGGAAGAGAATCCAATAGTTGAAAAGAAGTAAATTCGTGAATTCTCATAAATAAGGAGTGATCGAATGTCTGAACAAACATTATTAAGCGTTAGTGACAATGATGCATTAGGAAAAGTAGAAATTGCTCCAGAGGTCATAGAAGTAATTGCTGGAATAGCTGCTGCAGAAGTAAAAGGGCTTTATGCAATGAGAGGTAATTTTGCTTCAGGTGTTGCGGAACGTTTGGGGAAAAAACCGCATAGTAAAGGTGTTAAAGTAGAATTAACAGAGAGTGGAGTTACTATTGATCTCTGTGTCATCTTACATTTCGGTGTTTCCATCCCACTTGTAGCTCAAGAAATCCAAACGAATATTAGACAAACTTTAATTAACATGACAGCAATTGAAATAGAAGAGATAAATATTCATGTTGTCGGGATTCAAATGGAAGGTAAAGATTCTACAGATGTAGAAGAATAAGTTGGAGGTCAAAAGATTGTATCTTTTGACCTCTATCATTTTTAGGCAGTCGCTGATTACACAATCTAGCATTGCCTTCTTAATCATGTTATTATTTGAAAGAGAACGATAAGGGAGCAATGAACGATGAATCGACATACTGCTAGAGAAAAGGCATTTCAAATCCTTTTCCAACTAGATATTAATGATAATGAACCACAAGAAGCAATTGCAGCATTCTTAGAGACAGAAGAAAGTAATATATTTTTAAAAGGGTTAGTTGAAGGCGTGACAAATGTGAAGGACGAAATCGATACGATTATTACAAATAATCTTGAAAACTGGTCATTAGATCGTATCGCAGCTGTTGAGAAAACAATCTTACGAATTGCCACATATGAAATACGGTATATGGAAGATATACCAAGAAACGTATCCATCAACGAAGCAGTTGAATTAGGCAATGTTTATGGTGATGACAAATCCGGTAAATTTATTAATGGGGTATTATCAAGAATAGAGAAATAGAGGCTATTTTATAATTAGGCTCATTTCTTATCGTTTGTTGCTATTTAGATAAAGTGCGAAACTAGTTTAATGGCTAAAGGCTCTAGGACCAATCTCCAGAAATACATTACGCGCACCTTAGGGGAGCTGGTGAGCCTACTCACGCTATCGCGCTTCTTAGTCTCACTCCGCTGGGGTTGTGAAGAATTATTTATAGGAGAGTAGCTTACCACTGACAACTGGCGTTGATAGAAGTAAAGGATTGAAATCTTTTGTGTGAATAGCAACATCACTACAGATCTGAAATCAAAATTATTACTAGTTAGCACTTACATCATCTGATGGTTACATGAATACAACAAACTTTAAAAAAGCTCTAAATTATTATAGGGGTGGGTATTTTATGACAGCAGAAATAATTAACGGTAAGGATTTAGCGCAAGAATTAAGGATTGAAATGAAAGAAGAAGTATCAGAATTAATTCAAAATGGATTAACGCCACACTTAACTGTTGTATTAGTTGGAGATAATCCAGCATCAAGATCCTATGTTAAAGGAAAAGAAAAAGCTGCTAGTGAGGTTGGGATAACATCCTCATTAGTTGAGTTGCCTGATTCAACAACAGAGGAAGAACTTTTTCAACTAATCCAAAAATTAAATGAAGATCCCGGGGTTCATGGCATCCTAGTTCAGCTTCCTTTACCAAAGCAAATCAGAGAACAGGAAGTTATTGAGACCATAGCTCCAAGTAAAGACGTAGATGGTTTCCATCCAATCAGCATCGGACGGATGATGACTGGTGAAGATACGTTTCTGCCCTGCACACCTTATGGAATAATAACGATGCTGAAATCAAGAGATATTGAAATTGAAGGGAAGCATGCTGTTATTATAGGTAGGAGTAACATTGTAGGTAAGCCAGTTGGACAACTGCTCCTAAACGAAAATGCTACCGTTACATATTGTCATTCTAGAACTGATGATTTAAAGGCGTACACACAGAAAGCAGATATTTTAATTGCAGCAATTGGTCGTGCTAATGCAATTACTAGTGATTATATTAAAGAGGGCGCAGTAGTAATTGATGTTGGAATTAACCGCTTAGACAATGGAAAATTAACTGGAGATGTAGATTTTGATGGAGCAATAGAGAAAGCATCCTATGTCACACCAGTGCCAAAAGGTGTTGGACCAATGACGATTGCAATGCTGCTAAAGAATACAATTAAGGCTGCAAAAGGACTCGCAAGCGTTGGAAAATAAGTACTTAACAGTCGCTGCCCTCACAAAGTATATTAAACGTAAAATTGACGTTGATCCACACTTAAAAGATGTATTGTTAAAGGGGGAAATATCAAATTTCAGTCATCATAGTCGCGGACATATGTATATGACGATTAAAGATGATCAAGCAAAGATTCAGGCAGTAATGTTTGCAGGAAATAATCGATATTTAAAATTTAAACCCGAAAATGGGATGAATGTATTAATCAGAGGTGAAATAAGTGTTTATGAAGCCTTTGGTCAGTACCAGCTATACATTCAGCAAATGGAGCCAGATGGAATAGGTTCTTTATATTTAGCCTTTGAGCAGTTGAAAGAAAAATTACATAAGCAAGGTTATTTTGATCAAGGTCACAAAAAAGAAATCCCTTTGTTTCCAGAGCACATAGGCGTCATTACCTCGCCCACTGGTGCAGCAGTACGAGATATTATTACGACGATTAAGCGAAGATACCCAATTGTACAGGTTACAATCATACCAGTTCTGGTTCAAGGAGAAAGTGCAGCTCGTTCTATTGCAGATGCAGTCGATTTAGCTAACAATTTAGATTTATTTGATACGTTAATCGTAGGTCGAGGCGGCGGTTCAATTGAGGAGTTATGGGCGTTTAATGAAGAAATTGTGGCAGAATCCATTTTTCGTTCTAAAATCCCGATAATCTCTGCTGTTGGCCACGAGACAGATATTACGATAAGTGATTATGTAGCAGATTTACGCGCACCAACACCGACTGGAGCTGCTGAGCTTGCAGTACAGTCACAGATTGAATTAAGGGAAAAGATAGATACACTAACAAGATCACTAACGAGAGAATTAACGAATGAAATGAGAAATCATCAGAGGCATCTGGAACGCTTAAAAGGGGCTTATGCTTTTCGATATCCAGAACAGCTTATCAAGCAAAAGGAACAGGCACTTGATAGCTTTGTACTGAGCTTACAAAAAGAGATGATTGCAACTAAGAAAGAAAAAGAAACAAGATTATTAAATCTTTATAAACGATTAATTACTCAGCATCCACAAAAGCAACTCGAGCAATCTAAAATCAAGCTTGATGAAAAAATAAAATCGCAAAATTATTATATGACTAAATTACTTGAAAATAAATCGATACAACTTACAAATACAATTGATAAATTATTCTTAGTTAATCCGCTGGAGATTATGAAACGTGGATTTTCCTTATCATACACGGCAGGGAATGAAATTATTAAATCAACTAATCAAGTGAAAGCAAATGATTATATTAAAATTAAATTAAGCGATGGTAAAATAAATTGCCAGGTAGTGGAAGTAGAGGAGGAAAGTAAATCATGAAAACAGATGAACTTACGTTTGAAGAAGCAATGGAGAAGTTAGAAGCTATCGTAGAGAAACTGGAAGAAGGGGATGTTCCTCTTGAGAAGGCGATTAATTACTACCAAGAAGGAATGACGCTTTCTAAACTATGTGGGGATAAGCTCAATTCCGTTCAAGAAAAAATGACGCAAATTATGAACGAGCAGGGGGAATTTGCCCCATTTGAAATACAGGAGGAACAGTAAACGTGCCAGTACATCTTACGGATTATATGAACCATTATATAAAGATTATCGAGCAAGAAATAAGAAATCAACTTGAAAAACTAAAAATCCCTAAACAACTAAAGGATTCGATGCTTTACTCGATGAATGCTGGTGGTAAAAGACTTCGCCCAATTTTATTAATTGCAAGCTACGAGGCATTTGCAAATGATTATAGAAAAGGATTATCGTCTAGTGTTGCACTGGAAATGATTCACACTTATTCACTTATTCATGATGACCTGCCAGCTATGGACAATGATGATTATCGCCGTGGAAAATTAACGAATCATAAGGTGTTCGATGAAGCAACTGCAATATTAGCTGGGGATGCATTGCTAACTTATAGTTTTGAAGTAATTGCGAATGATCCCTTATTAAATGATAAGGAAAAAATCGAGATAATCAAAATACTGTCTCATACGAGCGGGCCAAATGGAATGATTGGCGGACAAATATTAGATATGAAGGCAGAGAATAGCGAAGTAACATTGCAAGAACTAGAGAAAATTCATGAGCTAAAGACTGGCGAATTAATTAAATTTGCAATCTTAACTGGAGCCTATCTAGGGAATGCAACAAAAGAACAATTGCAATATCTTGAAGAATTCGCATATTATTTAGGTTTGATTTTCCAAGTGCAGGACGATATTCTTGATGTTACTGGTGATGAAGCGAAATTAGGTAAACGGGTAGGCAGTGACGAAGAAAGTATGAAGAGCACTTACCCTAGGCTCCTTGGGATTGATGGTGCAATTGAATTAAAAAACCAATATGTAACAAGGGCAAAAGATGCTTTAAAGAAAGCAAAAGTAGAAGATTCTTATTTAATGAACTTAACAGAACATTTCAGCAGACGGGACCATTAGAAAATGTATATATAGCATTCTCATTAACAGCCGTTTTCACATATGTGTTAACGGCTGTTAATGTTGCTCGACGGGAAATCATACTAGCTTTTTTGTTTTTAATTTGTCTAAAAGATGATGAATTTGATATAGTAATGATAGAAAACAATACAGTGACACAGGAAAAGGGTTAACACAAATGAGCAAAAAACGGTTGGATGAATTATTAGTTGAACGAAATCTAATAGAAGATATTGATAAGGCAAAGCGTATCATAATGGCTGGGCTCGTGTTCAACGAGCAGGAACGTTTAGATAAACCAGGAATGAAAATAGACGAAAATATTACGTTAACAGTAAAAGGAAAATCCATTCCATATGTCGGTCGTGGCGGGTTAAAATTAGAAAAAGCGTTAAAAGTATTTAATATTTCGGCCGAGGGTAAAATTTTAATTGACGTAGGATCATCAACAGGAGGTTTTACTGATTGTGCCTTACAGCATGGAGCGAAGCTTAGCTATGCGATCGATGTTGGTTATAATCAATTGGACTGGAAATTAAGAAACGATGCTCGTGTAGTTGTAATGGAAAGAACTAATTTTCGTTATGTTACACCAGATATGCTAATAAAAGGCACACCTAATTTTGCAAGTGTCGATGTTTCCTTTATTTCTATAAAAAAAATACTGCCAGTGCTAAATCAATTGCTCGCGCCACAAAGTGATGTTGTTGTCTTGATAAAACCGCAATTCGAAGCTAGGAGAGAGCAAGTAGGTGAGAAGGGGATTATTAACGATAAAAATGTTCATCTAGAGGTATTACGTGAAGTGATTGCATTTGCAACTGATGAGCAATATGAATTAATAAACTTAACATTTTCACCAATTACGGGCGGGGAAGGCAATATCGAATTTTTAGCCCATTTAGGCTGGATGACAGGGAACCAGCACCGGCGTGAGGTTATCGATCAAATCGATAATATTGTTGAGGATGCCCATACTTCGCTAAAATAGAAATTAAAACGTACAGGGGGTGTAACATGAGTAAGATTCAGCGGCATTTGAAAATACGTGAATTGATTTCTGAAAACGAAATTGAAACGCAAGATGAACTTGTTGATCGTTTACGATCATTAGGGAAAAACGTGACCCAAGCGACTATCTCTCGTGACATAAAAGAACTGCAATTAGTTAAGGTTCCGACAAATAATGGCACATATAAATATAGCTTGCCAGCCGATTCTCGGTTTAATCCATTTGAAAAACTCAAACGATTAATTGCTGACGTATTTGTGAAAATTGATCATACTAGCCATTTTATTGTTTTGAAAACCTTGCCAGGTAATGCACAGGCAATGGGAGTGCTAATTGATAATTTGGACTGGGAAGAGATAATGGGGACGATTTGTGGGGATGATACATGCTTAATCATATGTAGAACAGAGGAACAAGCGATTGACCTCAAAGAACGCTTTATTAACATGTTATGATTATGTGTACTTTTTAATGAGGTGAATGATATCCATGCTAACAGAATTATCAATTCGTGATTTTGCAATAATCGATGAAATTTCAATTAATTTTAATGAAGGGTTAACCGTGTTGACAGGGGAAACAGGGGCTGGGAAGTCTATCATCATTGACGCAATCCAATTATTAGCTGGCGGTAGAGGATCAGTAGAGTTTGTACGGCATGGTACGAAACGGGCGGAAATTGAAGGGTTATTTTTCATTCCTAATGACAAACATGCTATTTACAATGTTGGCAAGCAATTTGGGATTGAGATTACAGATGAACAAGTCGTTCTCGAACGAATTATTACAATCTCTGGCAAAAGTATATGCCGTGTTAATAGTAAGTTAGTTACCTTAGCTATATTACGGGAGTTCGGTAAGACATTGATAGATATACACAGTCAACATGAAACCCAATCATTAATGGATCCAGAGCACCATCTCGATCTACTTGATATGTATGATCCGAAGTCAATGGCAAAAGCAAAAGAAGAATATAGTCATTTATATGGCAAGCTAACTTCTCTAAAAGCACGTTATAAAAAGCTAAGTGAAAATGAACAAGAAATAGCACATCGCTTAGACCTATTAGAATTTCAAAAAAAAGAATTAGAACAGGCAAACCTTTCCCCAAATGAGGATGTCCTGCTTGAAGAAGAAAGAAGTTCACTTGTTAACTTTGAACGCATTTATCAATCACTTCAGGATTCGTATACCGCTCTTTACGGAGAACAAAAAGGGCTGGAGTGGCTAAATCAAGCACAATTAGCATTGCAGGATAGTAAAGCATATGATCCTTTTATTACGGAGAAGGCAGAAGAGCTTTCGAATCATTATTACGCACTAGAGGAAATTACTTATGCACTCCGCAGTCAACTCGAAGAATTACAATATAACCCAGAGCGCTTGAATGAAATAGAGAATCGTTTAAATGAAATAAATAGATTGAAGAAAAAGTATGGATCAAATGTTACAGAAATACTTGAGTATATGGCGAAGGTCGAAGAGGAATTAGAACAAATTACAAATAAAGATTCCCATCTTTCTACATTGAATCAACAAATAGAAGAGATAGAAAAAGATGCATACCTAGAAGCAGTACAGCTACATGATATTAGGAAGAAAGCAGCCAATTCTTTAACGAAAGCAATTTATAAAGAATTTAAAGGACTGTATTTAGAGAAGGCTTCATTTGCTATTTCCTTTGATAACGAAGAAAATCATTTGAATGATGGCAAGTATTTACTAACTAAGGATGGATTCGACCAGGTTCGTTTTATGATTTCAACGAATCCAGGGGAACCGCTAAAAGAACTGAGCAAAGTAGCTTCTGGTGGAGAACTCTCCCGTATTATGCTAGCACTAAAAAAAATCTTCGCAAAACATCAGGGTGTAACAAGTGTAATTTTTGATGAAGTAGATACAGGTGTAAGTGGACGAGTTGCCCAAGCCATAGCTGAGAAAATATATCAGATTTCTGTTGATTCACAAGTTCTTTGTATTACGCATTTACCACAAGTAGCTGCTATGGCAGATACACATAAATTCATTAAAAAAGTTGAGAAAAACAAACGAACGATTACACAGATGGAAGAATTAACAGTAAAAGATCAAATTAATGAACTAAGTCGGATGATTACCGGAACAAAATTAACCGAAACTGCGAAAGAACACGCAAAAGAATTACTTGAACTCGCCTCAACATTTAAAGCAGGTTGAAGTATAATATTCGTTATAAAGTCAGAAGCTAGAGTATACATTTATTTACCGATGGAGGGAATGAATGACATTCTAAGCATCTGGCTTTTTTTATGGATATTAACTACAAATCAGTTGATTTTAAATTGAAATAAGGGTTGCCTGCCAATTATAAACAGGCATAAAAGCAATCTGTTTACAGAACAGCTTATACATATGTTTTCAATAAAAATAGAGGTAATCTTAAACATTTTTCATAAGTATATCCAGTTTAAAATGACCTGTATTAGGTCAAATTAGGTGTATAGAAAGAGTAAAGTGGTATGGGTTAGGTATAGGAGTGTGAAACGGTTGAATAAATATATGAATACGATTCGAATTTGTATTGGCGTTATACTCCTGATTGCATGTATTGCAATCCCCCTGTCTACTCCAGTACAGAAATATTTAACGATACCCAATGAGCTTGTAACAATTCAAAATGAAGAGCCGATTGAAATACCAACTCTGGGCAAAGATATTGCCATGGAAACTTCTGATGAAAGTGTACTTGCGATTGATTCCTCAGAATTTTATGCAAAAGAATCGGGGAAGAGCGAGTTAGTATATGAAGCAGCTGGTGTTCCAATTAAAAAAGTAGACTTATCTGTATTAAATGACATTCGCGTTGTGCCTGGTGGGCAATCAATTGGTGTGCAATTACACACCCTCGGAGTTCTTGTTGTGGGACATCATCTTGTAAATGGTACTGAAGGTGGAAAGTCACCAGGAGAAATTGCGAATATAAACGTTGGAGATGTTATTTTGAAGATAAATGGTGAGCCGATTAAATCGATGAATGAAATAAAAAGTTATGTTGATGAGGCAGGTAAGGTTAATCGTGACTTAAATGTAACGATTAAAAGAGGAAAGGAAGAAATCAAAACAACCCTTCATCCTGTTTTAGATAAACAAAATAATCAATATAGAATTGGTTTATATATACGAGATACTGCTGCCGGAATTGGTACGATGACTTTTTATGAACCGATATCAAAAAAATATGGCGCATTAGGGCATGTTATCTCTGATATGGATACAAAAAAACCAATCGAAATACACAATGGAACTATTGTAAGGTCTTCAGTTACTGCAATTGAGAAAGGAAATAATGGAACCCCTGGCGAAAAGCAAGCCAGCTTCTCGGTTGAAAATAATAAAATTGGTACAATAACAAAGAATAGTCCATTCGGGATTTTTGGTGAACTTAATCAGGCAGTTGAAAACGAAAAATATAAAGAAGCACTACCGATAGCTTTATCACATGAGGTAAAAGAAGGGCCTGCAAAAATACTCACCGTTGTAGAAGATGAAAAAGTAGAAGAATTTGATGTGGAAATAGTGAGTAGTGTAGCACAGAAGTTCCCAGCAACGAAAGGTATGGTAATTAAGGTTACAGATCCTGAATTACTAAAACGAACAGGTGGAATTGTTCAAGGTATGAGTGGCAGTCCGATTATCCAGGATGGAAAAGTAATTGGCGCGGTAACCCATGTATTTGTAAATGATCCAACATCCGGATATGGTGTTCATATAGAGTGGATGTTACAGGATGCAGGCATAAATATTTATAAATCAAATAAAAAAGCAAGCTAATCAATTAACTTGTAGTGGAATTCTCCATTACAAGTATTTTTTTGTGTTCGTAAATGCTCTTGTTTATTTAAACTATTTTAAGGGAAAAGTAGCAATAGAAAAATTATTTAAAGCTTTTTGAAATAAAAAAAGGATAATCGCAATTTTTGTAGAATAATTAGAATAGGATATGACTAATCGTTACATATATAAAAGGAGGGGCAACTTTGGAAAAAACTAGTATAGTTTTAGTTGATGATAATAAGGAACTTGTACAAATGATGGAAGAGTATTTTGATGAACAACCAGATATTGAGGTAATTGGTAAAGCATATAATGGCAGAGATTGTTTAATGCTGTTAGACGAATTAGAGCCAGATGTATTAATATTAGACATTATTATGCCACATATCGATGGATTAGCAGTACTTCAGACAATTAAGAACAGAGATAATCAACCAACACCAAATGTAATTATGCTAACTGCTTTTGGTCAAGAAGAAGTTATGAAGAAAGCAGTCGATTTGGGTGCATCTTATTTTATATTAAAACCATTTGATCTAGATAATTTAGGTGATCAAGTCCGTCAAGTAAAAGGAAATTATACTGTTAATAAGAGTATGAATAAAGGAACGAAAAAGGATAAAAAGAAACTGGACCTAGAGGCAAGTATTACAAATATTATTCATGAGATTGGCGTTCCTGCACATATTAAAGGTTATATGTATTTAAGAGAAGCGATTACAATGGTTTATAATGATATCGAGTTACTAGGATCTATAACGAAAGTACTCTACCCAGAAATAGGCAAAAAGTTTAATACGACAGCATCGCGAGTAGAACGGGCGATTCGTCATGCTATCGAGGTTGCATGGAGCAGAGGAAATATAGATTCAATTTCAGCATTATTTGGATACACGATAAATATTTCAAAAGCAAAACCAACCAATAGTGAATTTATCGCAATGGTCGCTGATCGCTTACGCTTAGAGAATCGTGCCTCATGATAAAGAGAATTTCTTAATTTTTTACATTCTTATCCAGCCATAAAAAAAGGCTGTGACCTAAATCATAGGTCACAGCCTTTTTTATATTAATTGTTTTTTTCAAAATACGCACGGTATATTGATTTAATTGCTCGATCAATATCCGATGATTGTATCCCGAACATCATGGAAACTTCTGAAGAACCTTGGTTTATCATTTCAATATTGACTCTTGCTTCTGCTAAAGCTGAAATTGCTTTATTGGCAACACCAATAGTATTTACTAGACCTTCACCAACCACCATAATTATAGCGATTCCTCGGTGCAGGCTAACAGTATCAGCATGCAGTTCTTCTTTTATTCTATTTAAAACAATTGCCTCTTTAGCAGGGGGAAAATTCCTCTCACGAATGATAACGGACATATCGTCAATCCCTGAGGGGGCATGCTCAAATGAAATTCCTTCATCCTCTAGAATTCCTAATAACTTACGACCAAATCCAATTTCACGGTTCATTAAGTATTTACTAACATATAAACTGCAGAAACCAGTATCACTAGCAATTCCAGATACACATTCATCCTCTTTTACTTCTCTTTCTGAAACAATGTATGTACCCTGTGCATCAGGATTATTTGTGTTTTTAATGCAGATAGGAATCTTCTCTTTAATTACCGGTATTAATGCCTCGTCATGAAAAACAGAAAAACCTGCATATGACAATTCGCGCATTTCTTTATACGTTAATATAGTGATTTCTTTCGGGTTTTCTACAATATTTGGATTCACGGAGTATACTGAGTTAACATCAGTGAAGTTCTCATATAACTCTGCTTTAACACCAGCAGCTATAATTGAGCCGGTGATATCAGAGCCACCTCTAGAAAAAGTAGCAAGTTTCCCTTGTTCCGTATATCCAAAAAATCCAGGTATAACCAATATCCCATCTTTTTGATGCAATGAATATATTTTTGCTAAGCTTCCAGGCAGTATTTGTGCATTTCCTGGTTCATCGCTAACAATGATTCCTGCATCTAATGGATTTATATAATGTGCATCTAGACCAAGACTTTGTAAATATGCACTTACAATCTTCGCTGAGCTGTCTTCACCAATTGCTTTTATTGCGTCTAATTTATCTGTAATTATTTGATCTTTTGTCAAAACAGTTTTAATTGTCGATTCAAATTCATTTAATAATTCATTTGAAAGATTTAATTCTTCGGTTATCTCAGCAAATCTATCCATAATCCGTAGAAAGTCGTCTTCATATTGTAATCCATTTATATAGGAATCGCCCATTTGAATAAGTAAATCGGTCATCTTTGTATCTGCTTGATCTCTCTTCCCAGGAGCAGAAACAACGATAAACTTTCTTTCCGGGTCACTTTTAATGATTTCGCCAACCTTTTTAATTTGTGTTGCATTTGCTAGTGAACTTCCACCAAACTTTGCTACCTTCATCCCAAATCCTCCTGAAAACAATAATATTTTCTTATCATACCATAATTCTCACCATTTTCAGTTAAAAGAACAAAAAAAGATGGAATTATCCATCCTTTTCGAGTTTTTCTAATTTGTTCTCTTTCATATTATGTTCCTTTTTCCGGTCACGGTAGATGACAAAGCCACCAAGAAACGCAATTCCTCCGATTGTAAAGAGAAATCCGATGACAAATTGTATTCCTGAATTAAAGAAGATAGGATAAAATTCCGAAAACAAGGAATCACGCATCATTTTAATTCCGAAAACGGTTAAAAACCCGGGTATAAATAATAATAGTAAGGCGATAATTCTAATCATTGCATTTTCCCTCTAATCCTTTTTGCAATTTCTAAGTTTAAGTATATCAAAATTTAGGATTAAGTGAAACTTCAGATAGTGGAGCTTAATTTTGGTTTTGCTTAACAAACGCTTGTAAAGTATGATATAAATATGGAAACTTTAACGAAACTGCAGGAATGGTAACATTCGGTCGATTTAATAAGCGAACTAATTTAAGATGGTTACTTCGCACTTTAAGTAAAGTTGAATAAATCGTGAAAATCGCCCATTTTTTGTACTGATATTTTGGATTGCAATATTTTTCTTTGTTATGTATTCTGTAATAAAGCGCTTTCATTTTTGGGGTTTTCAATTCTTAAAACTGCAGACATACCAAGTTTACTTTAATTTCTTGTACATATTTGGAAATGAATATATAATAGTTACTATTAGTAGGAGGTATTAAAATGGAAATTTTTACTTATATGGAAAAATACGATTATGAACAGCTAGTATTTTGTCAGGACAAAAATTCAGGTTTAAAAGCGATTATTGCTATACATGATACGACATTAGGTCCAGCTTTAGGCGGGACTAGAATGTGGACATATAGTTCTGAAGAGGCTGCGATTGAAGATGCGCTTCGATTAGCGAAAGGAATGACTTATAAGAATGCTGCTGCTGGTTTAAATTTAGGTGGTGGTAAGACGGTTATTATTGGTGATCCGAGAAAGGATAAAAATCCAGAAATGTTTCGAGCGTTTGGACGATATATTCAAGGATTAAACGGAAGATATATTACTGCTGAAGATGTTGGAACAACTGTTGATGACATGGATTTAATTCATTTAGAAACGGACTATGTTACAGGACTTTCAGGTTCATCAGGCAATCCTTCACCAGTTACTGCATATGGTATTTATAAAGGGATTAAAGCAGCTGCAAAAGAAGCGTATGGCGATGACTCGTTGGAGGGCAGGACCATTGCCGTTCAAGGTGTAGGTAATGTAGCTTTTGCATTATGCGGGCATTTGCATAAGGAAGGCGCAAAATTAATTGTGTCAGATATAAATAAAGAGGCTGTGAACCGTGCTGTTGAAGCATATGGTGCTACTGCAGTTGACCCGAATGATATCTATGATGTTGATTGTGATATTTATGCACCATGTGCATTAGGTGCGACGATAAATGATGATACGATTCCGAGACTGAAAGCGAAAGTAGTTGCCGGATCTGCAAATAATCAACTTAAATCAAGTGTGCATGGAGATATTCTATATGAAAAAGGAATTGTTTATGCTCCTGACTATGTTATCAATGCTGGCGGAGTAATTAATGTAGCAGATGAATTGACAGGCTATGATCAAGCCCGTGCATTAAGAAAAGTTGAAACCATTTATGATAGCTTAACGAAAGTATTTGAAATATCCAAACGTGATAATATTCCTACATATGTTGCAGCAGATCGAATGGCGGAAGAAAGAATTCAATCTGTTAGAAATTCGCGCAATCAATTTTTATTAAATGAACATCACATATTAAGTAGAAAAAAGTAATTTTTTATTAAAAATCTTAGGTTAAAGGTCTTACTTATGCAGTTGAAACGGTTTTACCTTTAAGTGACTGCTATATTAAATAAAGGAGTCCATAACATATGGCGAAGGATTATGATTTAGTTATACTCGGTGGAGGTACGGGGGGCTATGTGGCTGCAATTCGAGCTGTGCAATTAGGGATGCAAGTGGCTATAGTCGAAAAAGATAAACTGGGTGGTACATGTCTACATCGTGGCTGTATTCCTTCAAAAGCATTGCTCCGCAGTGCAGAGGTATTCAGACAAACAAAAGAAGCAAGTGATTATGGTGTCGAAACAAAAAATACAACATTAAATTTTTCGAAAGTACAAAAAAGAAAAAATGAAATCGTTGGTAAATTACATCAAGGTGTACTAAGTCTCATGAAAAAAGGCAAGATTGATATTTATGAGGGATACGGCCGTATTTTGGGACCAAGTATATTTTCGCCAATGCCTGGAACAATCTCTGTTGAATATGAAAATGGGGAAGAGAATACAATGCTTATCCCCAAAAATGTATTGATTGCCACAGGCTCAAGGCCAAAGTCACTACCTGGCTTAGAAATTGATGGCAGCTATGTGATAACATCGGATGAAGCGTTAGAGATGGACACATTACCTTCTTCGATGCTTATTATAGGAGCTGGTGTTATTGGCATCGAATGGGCTTCAATGCTTGCCGATTTTGGAGTAGAAGTTACAGTACTTGAATATTTGGACCACATACTACCTACAGAGGATGAAAGCATTGCCAAGGAGGTAGAAAAGCTTTTAAGAAAGAAAGGCGTTACTTTTATTAAGGGCGCCAAGGTTTTAGCGGAGACTATTCGCACTGAAGGGCATGTAACAATAGATGCTGAAGTGAATGAGGAGATTCATTCATTCACAGCTGAGAAACTGCTGGTTTCTGTCGGACGTGATGCAAACACTGCTAATATTGGTATCGAAAATACTGATATCGTCATGGAAAAAGGATATATCCAAGCTAATAAATATTGTCAGACAAAGGAATCTCACATATATGCAATCGGAGATGTGATTGGTGGAATGCAATTGGCCCATGTTGCCTCACGAGAAGGCATGATTGCGGTTGAGCATATGGCAAGTGAAACAACTTATCCTATTGAATATCACAACGTTCCTACATGTATCTACTCAAATCCAGAAGTGGCAAGTATAGGCTTTACCGAGAAAGAAGCGCTTGAAAAAGGGTTCGAATTAAAGATCGGGAAATTTCCATTTCAAGCAATTGGGAAGGCCCTTGTTTATGGTGAATCGGAAGGATTTGTTAAAATCATTATAGATAAAAACTCTGATGATTTATTAGGAGTCCATATGGTTGGACCGCACGTTACCGAGTTGATTTCCGAAGCTGGAATTGCGAAAATACTTGACGCGACGGCATGGGAAATTGCCCAATTAATCCACCCTCATCCGTCTCTATCAGAAGTAATTGGCGAGGCTGCATTAGCAGTTGAAGGATTACAAATACATGGATAAAGCAAAAGTTAATCATTGGGGTCAATACCGACTCCGATGATTATTACTGCTTTTTAAACCCTAAGAGGCAAATCATTATATTGAATACTGAATAAGAAGCTTGATTAATAAGGAGGAATGTTTCATGCCTAATAATCGACATGATGCACTCGGTTTATCAGATGCAGACGTTCTGGAAATATACAAAACAATGTTACTCGCTAGAAAGATTGATGAGAGAATGTGGTTATTAAACAGATCGGGAAAAATTCCCTTCGTCATTTCTTGTCAAGGACAAGAAGCAGCACAAGTTGGTGCATCTTTTGCATTAAATAGACAAGTCGATTATGTTGCCCCATATTATCGTGACCTTGGCGTAGTTTTAGCGTTCGGGATGACTGCAAAAGACTTGATGCTGTCTGCATTCGCGAAGGCAGAGGACCCGAACTCGGGAGGAAGACAAATGCCCGGTCATTTTGGTCAGCGTAAAAACAGAATCATAACAGGATCCTCTCCTGTTACAACACAACTACCACATGCGGTTGGTGTTGCTTTAGCTGGGAAAATGGAGAAGAAAGAAATTGTTTCCTTTGTGACCCTAGGCGAGGGTTCGTCGAATCAAGGCGATTTTCATGAAGGTTTAAACTTTGCTGGAGTGCATAAATTACCTGTCATTACGATGGTTGAAAATAATAAATATGCAATATCTGTGCCATTTGAGAAACAAATTGCAAGCGAAAACGTCTCGATACGAGCCAAAAGTTATGGCATGTTCGGAGAAACTATTGATGGGAATGATCCATTAGCAGTATATGAAGCTGTAAAACGAGCTAGAGAACGGGCAATAAATGGAGATGGACCGTCATTAATAGAAGCAATTACCTATCGATTTACGGCACACTCAAGTGATGATGATGATCGAACGTATCGTGAGAAGGTAGAAGTTGACGAGGCGAAGAAAAAAGATTCGATTATTACTTTTGCGTCTTATTTAAGGGACCTTGAAGTGTTAACGACTGAAATAGAAGAAAAAATTAATTATGAAATTGATTATATTGTCAATGAAGCAACAGACTATGCAGAAAATGCTCCATATGCAGCACCGGAAGATGCATTAAAACACGTATACGAAATGTAAAGGGGATATGTTTATGACTGTTATGTCCTACATCCAAGCAATTACAACTGCACTAAGAGAAGAAATGCTTCGTGATGAAAAGGTATTTATTTTAGGTGAAGACGTTGGTGTAAAAGGTGGTGTATTCAGAGCTACCGACGGATTATATGAGGAATTTGGAGCTGAACGGGTATTGGACACGCCATTAGCAGAATCAGCAATTGCTGGAGTTGGAATTGGTGCAGCGATGTACGGGATGCGCCCAGTTGCAGAAATGCAATTCGCAGATTTTATTTTACCGGCTGTCAATCAAATCATTTCTGAGGCTGCAAAGATTCGTTATCGTTCAAATAATGACTGGAATGCACCAATTACGATTCGTGCCCCATATGGTGGTGGTGTTCATGGGGCATTATACCATTCGCAATCATTAGAATCCATATTTGCCAATCAACCAGGCTTAAAAATTGTAATGCCATCCACGCCATATGATGCCAAAGGGCTACTAAAAGCAGCAATTCGTGATAATGATCCTGTACTATTCTTTGAACATAAGCGTGCATATCGGCTATTAAAGGCAGATGTACCTGAAGAGGATTATGTAATACCAATAGGTAAAGCTGATATAAAGCGAGAAGGAACCGATATTACAATTATCACGTATGGTCTTTGTATTCATTTCGCACTTCAGGCTGCTGAAAAATTGGCCGAAGAAGGTATTGATTCACATATTTTAGATTTAAGAACGGTTTACCCTTTAGACCAAGAGGCAATTATCACTGCCGCAAAGAAAACTGGAAAAGTATTATTAATAACTGAGGACAATAAAGAAGGTAGTATTATCGGAGAGGTTGCGGCAATCATCGCAGAGAACTGCCTGTTTGATTTGGATGCACCAATTATGCGATTAGCAGGCCCAGACATTCCAGCTATGCCATATTCACCGCCAATGGAGAAATTTTTCATGGTTAATCCTGATAAGGTAGAAAAAGCGATGCGTGAATTAGCAGAATTCTAACAAAGGAGGGATAAAAGATGGCAAAAGAAAAGATTACGATGCCACAGTTAGGTGAAAGTGTTACAGAAGGAACGGTAAGCACTTGGCTTGTAGCGGCTGGTGATAAAGTAAATAAATATGATCCGATTGCGGAAGTATTAACTGATAAAGTGAATGCGGAGGTTCCTTCCTCTTTTTCTGGAATCATTCATGAGTTAATAGCAGCTGAAGGCGATACTATCGCTGTAGGTGATCTAATGTGTTACATTGAAACACAAGAAGTAATTGTTGAGGAACCGTCTACAACGGAAAAAAACGAACAAGTTGTGGAGTCGACTGAAGCGGCACCCATGGATAATCAATCAATGAAGAAAAGATACTCACCTGCAGTATTACGATTGGCACAAGAAAATAACATTGATTTATTAACAGTTAATGGCACTGGACGCGGCGGTAGAATTACTCGTAAGGATATTGAGAAAGTAATAAGTGCGGCACCAGCAGAAACAGCATCGACTAACATCGTTGATAAAGCACCTGCAAAATCGGAACAACATGACACGATTATTCCTGACATAAATCAGGGTGATATTGAAATACCTGTTCAGGGTGTTCGAAAAGTTATTGCACAAAACATGGTGAGATCCAAACAAGAAATCCCACATGCTTGGATGACAGTAGAAGTAGATGTCACTGACTTAGTAAAATACCGAAACATGCTTAAGCAATCCTTCAAACAACAAGAAGGTTTTAACTTAACGTTTTTTGCTTTCTTTGTAAAAGCAGTGGCCCAAGGATTGAAGGAATACCCTCAATTAAACAGCCAGTGGGCAGGTGATAAAATTATTCAAAAGAAAGATATTAACTTGTCAATAGCGGTTGCCAATGACCAAGAGCTATTTGTCCCTGTAATCAAAAATGCGGATGAGAAGAGTATTAAAGGAATTGCTAAGGATATTACTGAACTTGCAAATAAAGCAAGAACAGGAAAGTTAACATCAGATGATATGAAGAACGGAACTTTTACAGTGAATAATACTGGAACTTTTGGCTCAATACATTCAATGGGGGTTATTAATTACCCGCAGGCAGCAATCTTACAAGTAGAATCGATTGTTAAACGACCTGTAATCATTAATGACATGTTTGCAGCACGAGATATGGTTAATTTATCCTTATCATTAGACCACCGGATTCTTGATGGTTTGGTTTGTGGTAAATTCCTGGCCCGAGTAAAGGAAATTCTTGAGAATATGAATGAAACGACTACAAATGTGTATTAAATAGAATAGTTGAGCTGTTGAGTTATATAAATTGATAATAGTGATTTATCTTGTTAATCTAAGGTTAGCATTTAAAAATATGTAATATTGAAAGGAATGATTAAGTTGGATTTTAATTTATTTATGAATGATGTTGTTGACGCAGCACGTAAGGATATCGTTGAAGCGGGTTACGAAGAATTAAAAGCACCTGAAGAAGTAGATGTAGCTTTTTCAAGGGAAGGAACGACTTTAGTGATGGTAAATTCAACTTGTGGGTGTGCAGGTGGCGTTGCCCGTCCAGCAGCAGCAAATTCTATTCATTTTGACAAACGTCCAGACCATTTAGTTACAGTTTTTGCAGGTCAGGACCGGGAAGCAACAGAAAAAGCACGCGAATATTTCGAAGGATATGCTCCATCCTCTCCTTCATTTGCATTATTAAAAGATGGAAAAATTGTTAAAATGATTGAACGTCATGATATTGAAGGATATAGCCCAATTGAAGTAACAGGTAAATTACAGCAATTATTTGATGAATATTGTGAAGAAGTGTAAAGATAGATTATAAAAATGATCGAATAGGAGGCTGACTCTTTACTAGTGGGTCAGTCTTTTTAAGAACAAAAATTCATTAATGATCTTTCTATAATTGTATGGTTCCTGAATAAATTTACGAGGAGAAATTACTGTGAAAATTGGCTATCGAACGATAAAAACTGCAATAGGGACACCAATAGCAGTATCGATTGCTCAATTAATAGGATTAACAAACTTTGTATCCGCTGGAATATTAACTATTCTTTGTATCCAGCCGTCAAGAAAACGTTCGTTTGTTACAGCATGGGATCGGTTTTTAGCATGCGTGATTGCAAGTATTTATTCCTTCTTTTTCTTTGAATTATTAGGATATAATCCTGTTGCATTAGGGATTATGCTAATTGTTTTTATCCCCACAGCAGTATTCTTAAATATTACTTCAGGTATTACAACAAGCTCCGTGATTATCCTGAACCTTTATAGTGCTTCTAGTAACCCTGCTTCCTTTTTAATTGAACAATTCCTGCTCATTATTATTGGGATTGGTACTGCATTTTTATTAAACTTGTATATGCCTAGTTTAGATAGAATTTTCGAAACGAAACAAAAGAAATTAGAGGATAATTTTCAGGATGTACTTTACCAAATATCTGTATATATAAGGAAAAATGAAGAAGCGTGGGATGGAAAAGAGATTCTTGAAAGCGAGGAAATTTTGAGTAAGGCAACGAACTTGGTTGAAAGAGACTTAGAGAACCACTTATTAAGAAACAAACATCCATATCGAGATTACTTTCGAATGCGCAATCGTCAACTTGAACATCTAAAAGCAATGCTTACGATAGCATCTCAATTAAAAAGTACGGATTCACTATCAGATATAATTGCCGATTACTTTGAGCGGCTTTCAAAGAATGTCTATCCAGAAAACACGGCGGTTATCTTCCTAAATGAGCTTAAAGACCTTAAGAAATCTTTTTATCAGGAAGGGTTGCCAACTACAAGAGATGAGTTTGAAACTAGATCTAATCTGTTTCAATTATTGCATGAGGCGGAAGATTATTTGAAGATTAAACAAAAATATAAAAAATCAGATGTTAAATTAGTGAAGCGCCAAAAAGAGAGTAGAAAACAGGATTCTTAAGATTAACTTGGTTAGCAATTGGAGACAGCCATTGTTGCAATATTTGTTAAGAAATCCGTTAGACTGTCTTATTTACCCAAAAAAGACTGGATTAAATTATCCAGTCTTTCCCCATTTAATAATAAATAAAATATGCTAATCCAGCTGTTATAGTGGATATTAACATAGCAATAATCATAATATATACGACTAGTTTTTGTCTTTTTTCACGTTTAGATTTCTTTCTAGGTAGTTGTTGAGCATTTTGTTTTGTAGCCAAAAATACCCCTCCTCTTCTCTACATTTCTATTTTCATTTTAACTTGAAAATCTGCGTTGGACAAGTATTATTCATAATAATAATCCGTTTGTGGGAAACTTTATAATTTGGTGTTATTAGATAAGACTAGGGATGCTTTGAAATATGTTTCGAATAGTTCCTATTGTAATATTTGAGAAAAATGTAGTAATCTATAGGTGTAGGAGGTTTTAAGTAATGACAATAGTGAATCAAGAAAGACTAGTAGATGAATTTATCGAATTGGTGAAGGTTAATTCGGAAACAACAAACGAAGCAGAAATTGCACAAGTATTAACAAAGAAATTTACAGATTTAGGTATTGAGGTAGTCGAGGATGACAGTAAGAAAGTCACAGGTCATGGTGCAAATAATTTAATATGCACCCTTAAAGGTAATAAAAAAGACATCGATCCAATTTACTTTACATCTCATATGGATACAGTTGTACCAGGTCAAAATATTAAGCCGCAGGTAAAAGATGGAATAATTACTTCAGACGGAACGACGATTCTTGGGGCTGATGATAAAGCGGGTCTTGCAGCAATTTTTGAGGCTTTAAAATTAATCAAGGAAAATAATGTAGAGCACGGTGATATTCAATTTATTATTACTGCCGGAGAAGAATCAGGACTAGTAGGTGCGAAGGCTCTAGATCGCTCATTAATCCATGCAAAATATGGCTATGCATTAGATAGTGATGGGGAAGTAGGAGATATTGTAGTTGCTGCTCCCACTCAAGCAAAAGTTCATACAATCATTAAAGGAAAAACAGCCCATGCAGGTCTAGCACCGGAAAAAGGCATTTCTGCAATTACAGTTGCTGCTAAAGCAATTTCGAAGATGCCACTTGGTAGAATTGATGAAGAAACCACTGCCAATATCGGTCGTTTTGAAGGTGGAAAACAAACAAATATTGTTGCAGATCATGTGGAAATACTAGCTGAAGCAAGGTCATTAGTGACTGAAAAAATGGAAGCACAGGTTGCTAAAATGAAGGATGCATTTGAGACAACAGCTAAATCATTAGGTGGGGAAGCAATCGTTAATATCCAGGTCATGTATCCTGGCTTTAACCAAAAGGCTGGAGATCAAGTTGTTGAAGTAGCTAGAAGTGCTGCAAGGGCAATTGGAAGAGAAAGCAAGCTGATTAAAAGTGGTGGAGGCAGTGATGCCAACGTTATTGCTGGATTCGGTATACCTACTGTTAATTTAGCAGTAGGATATGAAGAAATCCATACAACAAACGAACGAATTGCTGTAGATGATCTTGTGAAAGTAACAGAGTTAGTCGTTGCGATAATTAAAGAAGTGGCAGCTAACGAACTTAAATAATTTACTAGCCCCTCAAGCGAAATTAGCAGAGAGGGGTTATTCATTGGCGGATTGAGATAGTATGTTACATTACATATTAAAGCGCTATGAATAAAGATAACCTCAATTTTATCCAATATTACTAGCTATGATTGATTCGTTAAGCAAATATACCTAAGTACAATTTTTATAGAGGACGATTGATGATGATTCAACCAAATTCGAAAAAAGGCCGGGTAATTTTCCATATTGATATGAATTGTTTCTATGCATCTGTAGAAATGGCATACAACCCTAAGCTTAAAGGAAAACCATTAGCCATCGCAGGCAACCCTGAGGAAAGAAAAGGGATAATTGTAACAAGTAGTTATGAGGCAAGGGCAAAGGGAGTAAAGACGACCATGAATATCTGGCAGGCGAAAAAGCTTTGTCCAGAACTAATTGTAATGCGCCCTAATTTTGACAGGTACCGAGAGGCCTCGAGGGCAATATTCAAAATACTTTCCGAAATAACGCCCTACGTACAACCAGTCTCAATAGATGAAGGTTACATGGATGTAACATCGAGTAATATGGACGGAACACCGATAGAGCTTGCAATAAACTTACAGCAACGAATATTAAATGAGCTTGATATCCCGTGCAGTATTGGTATCGCTCCTAATAAATTCTTAGCAAAAATGGCATCTGATATGAAGAAGCCTTTAGGTATCACTGTTTTAAGAAAAAGAGAATTGCCAAAAACCCTTTGGCCATTAAAGGTAGAAGAAATGTATGGTGTCGGAGAAAAAACAGCAAAGAAATTAAATACAATCGATATTCATACGATTGGTGAACTTGCAAAGAAGGACTCTTACCAATTAAAACAATTATTAGGAATAAATGGCGAGCGATTAAAAAATCGTGCGAATGGGATAGACACGAGGCCAGTAGATCCCGATGCTATTTATGATTTTAAAAGCATCGGCAGTTCACAAACGATGCCTGAGGATACAACAGATTTGACTGTCATCCAGAGACTATTGAAGCTGTTAGCAAAAAATGTGGAGCGAAGAATGAAGCGAAAGGATGCTGCCGGGAAAAGTATCCAAATTATGATTCGTTATGACGATCGAAGTACGATTACACGAAGTAAAAAACTGCAATCTTTTATTGAATTAAAAGAAGATATTTATCAACTGGCGGATGAATTATTTCAGAAACATTGGAATGGCGAGCCAGTGCGATTGCTTGGAATAACCGTTCAGGATGTAGAGGAAAAGAGAAATATTGGTCAACAACTGGATCTATTCACGTATGAAAAAGTCGCACTTAAAGAAAATTTATATAGTACGATAGAGAGTTTGACTGAAAAATACGGGGAAAATCCGTTTAAACAATGGAAAGCAGCAGATAAAAAAGAAGATATACAGCCCCGAACTAGCTTTCAAAAAGATTTCTTAGACGACTATAGAAAATAGAAGCTTACACAAATAATCAATATCATGTATGCTTCTATTTCTATTTATTTCATGAATTTTTGAACAATCGATTCACTGATTTTTCCACCAGGATATCGGAAAGGTACATCGAATTTCGTTGTTTGTTTTAAGATGCTTTTATTATGAGAAAATGTGTCAAAACCAAATTTACCATGATAAGATCCCATTCCACTTGCACCGACTCCCCCAAATGGAAGATGTGGGTTTGCTAAATGATATAGAGTATCATTAATCGATCCGCCACCAAATGATAAATATTCAACCACTTGTTGCTGAATCTTGTCATCCTCACCAAAGTAATAGAGTGCCAGTGGTTTATCACCACTTTTTATTTTGAACAGGGCTTCATCTAGGTTGGTAAACATTACAATTGGCAGAATAGGACCAAAAATTTCATCCTTCATCACTTCATCATTCCACGTTACTTTATCTAAAATCGTTGGTTCAATGATTAATTCTTCTTTATTAACATTTCCACCATGAACAATGTTTTCGTCATTTAAGAACTTTTCAAGCCGTTCAAAATGCTTGGTGTTAATAATTCGAGTATAGTCCTTGTTTTTTAGAGGGTCCTTGCCATATAGAGATTTAATTTGTTTAATCATTGCTTTTAAAAGCCTGAACTTCACTTTTTCATGGACAATGACGTAATCTGGAGCGACACAGGTTTGTCCTGCATTTGTAAATTTTCCCCAAACAATTCGTTTCGCTGCTATGTTAATATTTGCATCTTGATCAACAATTGCAGGGCTCTTTCCACCTAATTCTAACGTCACGGGTGTTAAATGATTGCTAGCGGCCTTCATGACTATTTTTCCAACACTTTTACTTCCAGTAAAGAAAATATAATCAAAGGGATATGTTAACAATTCTGCAGTTTTTTCTTTACCACCTTCGATTACCGTGAAGAAAGAACTGTCAAAATAAGATTTTACTATTTCTGCCAGTAAGTACGAAGTTGATTTTGCTAGTTCCGATGGTTTCAATATTACGCAATTACCGGCAGCGATGGCACTAATTACAGGTGCAATCGCTAGTTGTAACGGATAATTCCAAGGAGAGATAACAAGGGCTACACCATATGGTTCTTTTATTATGTAACTCTTTGATCCTTTATGCGTTAATGGTGAAGATACTTTATCAGGAGCCATCCAATACCTTAAATTCTTTATTGCGAAATCAATTTCTGTGTAAAGGAAGCCCAATTCTGTTGTAAATGCTTCATGCTTCGACTTATTTAAATCCATTTTCAATGCTAAATATATTTTCGTTTCATTGTCTTTTAACATTTGCTTTAAATTTTCTAATTGCTTTTTACGGAATTCATAATCAACTGTATTTCCATTTAAGAAATATGCTTGCTGATCTGTGAATATCTCTTTAGTCTGATCCAATGAAATCTCTCCTCTATGCTTTATGTTCAACAGGAATTTGATAAAAATCAGTTGCGATGCTAGTATTCGGAAAAATTTCGCATGCTTCATTCAGAAGTTGCTGTGAATCTTCATTTTGATAACGTGAAGAGATATGGGTTAAGATTAGCTGTGATACCTTGCCCATCTTAGCAAGGCTCGCAGCTTGAGTTGTAGTCGAATGATAGTAATCAGTTGCCATATCGGTCTTATCTTTTTCAAATGTTGCTTCATGAACAAGTACATCCGAATTTTCTATAAAATCGCGATGTTCTTCCTGATAACGCGTATCACCTAAGATACTAACTACTCTGCCTTTTTTAGATGGCCCGATAAAATCCTTCTGTTCTATAATTTTACCATCCTCTGTTTGAATCATATCATTTTCTTTTATTTGTTTATAGATTGGGCCTGGCATGATGCCGATATCCTTTAATTTTTGGACAAGTAGCTCACCAATTTTGTCTTTTTCAATGATACGAAAGCCATAGCTTGGTATTACATGATCAAGTTTTTTTGCAAATACTTGAAAATATTCTTCTTCGATTATTATGCCATCGTCTATCTCTACTATCGAAAGGGGATACGCCAAATGTGAACTGCTAAGACGTAAACTCGTTTCAATATATTCTTTAATCCCAGCAGGACCATAAACGGTGAGTAAATCGTCACCACCTTGAAATGAACGACTGCTTAATAGCCCAGGCAGACCGAAAATATGGTCACCATGCAGATGTGTGATAAAAATTTTGTTTATCTTTCTCGGTTTAATGGATGTTCTTAATATTTGATGCTGTGTTGCTTCCCCGCAATCAAATAACCATATATGATTAATTTCTTGTAATAAAGATAAGGCAATTGCCGATACATTTCTTTCCTTAGAAGGAAGACCTGCACCTGTGCCAAGAAAAGTTAACTCCATTGTTCATCCTCCAACAGTAAATACTTGCTTCATTTTATTCCACTTTATTATTGCTATATATATAAACTGCGAACTAGGCTCCCGCGGAAAGCAAAGTGTATTTTCGGAGCGACTGGCCAAAGAACATTAGCTCATCGTTGTTAGTTCACTCTTTATATCTAATATTAACTGTATTCATCGATTCCTTGATTAGCAATCATCTTTAAGGTATGGCCTCTTTCTATTATATCAAATTTAGTAGTATTTCTATCAATCTAATACAATATTGCCCGAAATGGATGCATTTAATCTTTGTGGGACTCACATTCATATATGCATCACAAATCTAAAATATATAAATCGTTCGCTAAATCTCAATTTGTTTAGCTATTCGCTCTAAAAGTGTATAATAAAGTAGATATAGTTTCAATGAGGAGGTATTTCCATGGAATTAACGATTACTAAAGAAGCGGAAGACGTAATTAAAGAGATGAACACAGATAATCACGAATCAATATTACTTTGGTACGATACAATCGATTGCGGATGTGGAGTGAATGGTTTGCCAACTTTCCGATTAATTGATGATATAAAAGCCCATTATCAAAAGGTGGATAATGGTAGTTTTTCAACCTACATTTCTGAACAACAAGCCGTTTTCTTTACTAAATCAATGAAATTGGACTATAAAAACGGAACTTTTAAACTATCCAGTCCTGAAGGGATGCTAAATGCTTTCATTGCAACAAATAGCATTATTGATACTGATTTTAAGTAGGAGGGTTGATCCTAGGATTAACCCTCCTGCTCCTTTCATAAAATCAATTTGGAAAAATATTACACATTATAACTGGAGGTATACATATGAAAAAATTTGAAGAGAAAACAATTAAAAGTGAACAAATTTTTACAGGGAAAATTATAAAATTGCAGGTTGATGATGTTAGCTTACCAAATGGGGAAACATCAACTCGCGAAATTATTAAACATCCTGGTGCTGTGGCGGTAATTCCTATTACAAAAGACAATAAAATAGTGTTTGTTGAACAATATCGTAAGCCCTTGGAAAAATCACTTGTAGAAATACCAGCTGGTAAATTAGAAGAAGGAGAAGACCCCGAAACAGCTGCGATAAGAGAATTAGAAGAAGAAACTGGGTATACTACAAAAGCGTTATCCTTCGTAACTTCCTTCTATACTTCTCCAGGTTTTGCGGATGAAATAATAACGATTTATATAACCGATACAATTGAAAAATTGTCAAAGCAAGTTGCTGGAGATGAAGATGAGTTTGTGGAAATTATTGAATTAACATTGGATGAAGCAAAACAGTATGTCGAGGATGGCCGCATTCAAGATGCAAAAACAAATTATGCAATACTTTATTTACATGCACTAGAAAGAAGGTAATTAATTGAATTCATATTTTGCCGATATGCATATCCATATTGGTCGCGATATGTATAACAAGCCTGTAAAAATTACTGCCTCAAAGACTTTAACTTTAACTAATATCCTTGTTGAATCAAGCAGGTATAAAGGGATCGATTTGATAGGTATTATTGATTGCCATGCCCCAGCTGTTCAACAAGAAATTATCCGGTTAATTGAGCAAAAAAAAGCCTATGAGTTAAAGGATGGCGGTATCCGTTTTGAGCAAGTAACCCTATTGCTAGGGTCTGAGGTCGAAATTTATGATGAAAATTGTAAAGGGCCAATCCATGTTCTCTGCTATTTTCCAACGTTAGCTAAAATAGCGTACTTTTCAGAATGGCTAACTACAAGGATGAAAAATATTACACTCAGCTCACAACGTTATTATGGCACTGCAAGAGAACTCCAATATAAGGTGAAGGAATTGGATGGTATTTTTATTCCTGCACATATTTTTACACCGTTTAAAAGTTTATATGGACGAGGTGTAACAAGTTCTCTGCTAGAAGTGTTTGACCCTGATTTAATCGATGGAGTAGAACTTGGGCTAAGCTCCGATACACAAATGGCTGATCAGATAAGTGAGCTTCATGATTACACATTTGTCACGAATTCAGACGCGCATTCATTAGCAAAAATTGCCAGGGAATACCAAGAGATAAATATGGAAGAGCCTTCTTTTAAGGAATTTAATCTCGCATTACATAAAGTAGATGGTAGAGGGGTTAAACAAAATTATGGAATGAATCCTCTTCTTGGCAAGTACCACCAGACTGTTTGTAATAATTGCCTGAAACAGGTAGCTTTAAAAACTACAGAATGTCCTAATTGCGGATCAACGAAAATAATTAAGGGCGTGTTTGATCGGATTCTGGAATTAAAGGATACTGACCTAAAAGTGAATGAGCGTCCGAATTATTTATATCAAGTTCCACTTGAATATTTACCTAAATTAGGGCCTAAGACTTTTAAGAAATTATTAGAACGCTTTGACACTGAAATGAATGTGATTCATTACGCCACTTATGAGCAACTAGCCGAGGTAGTTTCTGAAAAACTAGCACGCTCTATTATTGATATGAGAGAAGGAAAGTTGAAAATAAATGCTGGCGGTGGCGGGAAATACGGCACTATCTCATAGTTAATACTTTTTTTAGCAAATAAAAATAGATTTTTAGTATTATTACACGGAATTCTTCATAGTTTTAACTATAGTGTTATTTCTTGAATGGAGGATTCCGATGAACAATAATCGAACTTTACTATTAAACCATGTAAAAGATAATGCCATTATTTATCTTTTTATGACGATTTTATTTTTAACAGGGATAATTTTTGGGGCAATTATCGTTAATAGCATGAATTTTGTTCAGAAACAGGATTTATTTTTTTATTTGGAGCGTTTTTTTGGTGAGATCGTTAACGAACAATCGATTGATCATACAACGATATTAAAACAAAGCTTTTTCTATCATATTAAATATTTATTGTTATTATTTATTCTAGGATTATCAGTTGTAGGCTTGCCAATTGTTTGGATTCTATTATATATAAAGGGTCTTGTCATCGGTTTCTCTGTTGGTTTTATTGTTAATCAGCTTGGCATGAAAGGATTATTTCTTGCCGCATTGTCAATTGCACCGCAAAATATATTGATTATCCCAATATATATAATTGCAGGTACACTATCAATGATTTTCTCATTAACGTTGCTTAATAAATTATTTTCAAGGCGCAACTCGCAAACAATATTTCAGCCGTTTAGCCGTTACATGGTTATCTTTACATTGCTTATTCTCGCTTCTTTTGTCGCAGCATTGGTGGAGGCTTTCGTCTCTAATGCAGCAATGGAAACATTAATTAAATCATTTTACTAATAATCAAACTTATATTATAATTATTATAAATACAAACTAACTATATATATTTTTTGACACGTGTTTCATAGGTGCATATAATAAAGAAGGATATGAGGAGGCGACCTACTATGGAACATCGGATAGAGCGCATAAAAAAACAGCTCCATTCAGAGAGCTATAAACTAACTCCACAAAGAGAAGCTACATTACGAGTGTTACTAGAGCGCGAGGAAGATCATCTGAGTGCTGAAGATGTATATTTACTCGTAAAAGAAAAATCACCTGAAATTGGGTTAGCGACTGTGTATCGAACACTGGAATTACTGTATGAACTAAAAATTGTAGACAAAATAAATTTTGGTGACGGCGTTTCTCGCTATGATTTAAGAAAAGAAGGGGCAAAACATTTCCATCATCACTTAGTATGTATTGAATGTGGCTCTGTTGAAGAGATTGTTAATGATTTACTAGAAGATGTAGAAAAAATCGTACAAAGTGAATGGGGTTTTCAGGTGCAGGACCATCGCCTTACCTTTCATGGAATTTGTAAACAATGTCAATTAACGCCTGTAAAAGCAACGCAATAAGAGTTTCCAGGTATGCCTTTTTCCGATAAGGAAGAGGCTTTTTGATTTTAGGAAATACAAATACTATGGAGTAATCCCTTATATGATAACCATATTTTATTATTCTATTAAACCAGATGTATATTGTTCATCTTTTTTGGCATATCTTAAAATAGGATACTATTTTATAAGGGGAGACTTGCCATATGAAGCGATTAGTGTGGGACTCAATTAAGGTATTTATCATATTCATTGCCTGTACGTGTTTATTTTATTTTGGATTGCGAATGCTGTCAGCGGAATATGACAACTATCATCGCTATGATCCACCAGAAGGACCATCTGTTAAAGTATTTAATACAGAACAGACGTTAATCGATCGATTGGACTTATTTTTTCGATTAGGAGAGTAGGACAAATGTTAAAAGATGCAAAAGAAGATTATTTTCACTTTTTACAAATTGAAAGAGGGTTGTCCGATAATACGATAACATCGTATAAACGAGATTTAGATGATTATATGCAGTATGTTGAGAAATCTTGCGGGAAATCAGACTGGAATTCTATAGCGAGAAATGATATTATTGGCTATCTCTATATGCTGAAAGATAATGGTAAGTCAACATCAACCATTTCTCGTCATGTTTCTTCAATACGATCATTCCATCAGTTTTTGATTCGTGAGCAACTTGTCACACAAGATGCAAGTTTACATATAGAAACACCAAAAAAGGAAAGAAAACTACCGGATATACTATCGCAGGAAGAAATTGAAGCGATTCTCACAGTGAATGATCAGTCGTTACTTGGAATACGCAATAAAGCAATGTTAGAATTACTTTATGCAACTGGATTGCGTGTATCTGAACTGATTACCCTAAAGGTAAGCGATTTGCACCTATCAATGGGCTTTGTCCAATGTTATGGAAAAGGATCGAAGGAAAGGATTGTACCAATTGGGGATGTCGCAATAAAAGCCGTTGACCATTACCTGCAGTATGCAAGGGGACAAATCCTGAAACAAAAAAAGGAAACGATTTTATTTTTGAATCAGCATGGAAGACCATTATCTCGTCAAGGATTTTGGAAAATACTTAAAAAAGTTACAAAGGAAGCTGGAATTGAAAAGACGATAACTCCGCATACGTTACGTCATTCCTTTGCAACACATTTATTAGAAAACGGTGCAGATTTAAGAGTCGTCCAAGAATTACTCGGACATGTTGATATTTCAACAACACAAATTTACACCCATGTTTCAAAAGCTAGATTAAAAGATATGTATAAAGCATTTCACCCTCGCGCGTAATATTAATAATTTTAAACATAGATTCACGCGATTATGGGAAGATATAGGTAGGAGGGTTATTATATGAAAAAATTTAAACGTGTATTTTTAGTTGTCATGGACTCAGTAGGAATTGGCGAAGCACCAGATGCTGCTAAATTTAATGATGTTGGTTCGGATACTATAGGACATATTGCCGAACGAATGGATGGTTTACATATGCCAAATATGAGCATGCTTGGCTTAAGCAATATAAAAAAGATTAAAGGGATTGACAGCGCACCGTCACCTAAAGCACATTTCACAAAAATGCAAGAAGCTTCGAATGGAAAAGATACAATGACGGGTCACTGGGAAATTATGGGATTAAATATTCAGGAACCATTCCAAACTTTTCCAGATGGATTTCCCCCTGAGCTCATTCAAGAATTAGAAGAGAAAACAGGTAGGAAGGTTATTGGAAATAAACCTGCATCTGGAACAGCAATTATTGAAGAACTTGGTGAAGAGCATATCAATACAGGAGCATTGATTGTCTATACATCAGCAGACCCTGTCTTGCAAATTGCTGCACATGAAGACATCATTCCAATTGAAGAACAGTATCGCATCTGTGAAATTGCAAGGGAATTAACATTGGATGAGAAATATAAAGTTGGTCGAATAATAGCTCGTCCATTTATTGGTAAACCTGGTGCATTTGAAAGGACGTCTAACCGGCATGACTATGCGCTGAAACCATTTGGCCATACTGTGATGAATGAATTAAAGGATAATCAATACGATGTAATTGCTTTAGGTAAAATCTCGGATATCTATGATGGTGAAGGTATTACGGAAGCTGTACGCACTGTTGATAATGACGATGGTATGACGAAGCTGATTGCATCACTTAAACAGGACTTTACTGGGATTAGTTTCTTAAATTTAGTCGACTTTGATGCGAAGTATGGTCATCGCCGGGATCCAGAAGGCTACGGAAAAGCATTAGAGGAATTTGATAGTAGGCTTTCTGAAGTATTTCCTTTACTCAACGAAGATGACTTATTAATTATAACCGCCGATCACGGAAATGACCCAACCTACCACGGAACAGATCATACACGTGAATATGTGCCTTTGCTAGTCCACCATAAACAAATTACTGAAGGTAAGGAACTGCCAATAAGAGACACATTTGCAGATATTGGCGCAACAATTGCAGATAATTTTGAAGTGAAAATGCCAGCATATGGTACTAGCTTTTTATCAGATATTAAGTAAGGGAGAATGAAATATGAACCAAGCTAAAATTAAAGAGGCAAGTAATTATATTGAGAATAAAAATACCAGTAAACCAACAATTGGATTAATTTTGGGCTCTGGTTTAGGTGTGCTTGCTGATCAGATTGAGAATCCAGTTACAATTGAATATAAGGATATTCCTCATTTTCCTGAATCAACAGTTGCGGGCCATAAAGGGCAACTGGTTATTGGTTCATTAGAAGGCAAACAAGTAATCGCGATGCAAGGAAGATTTCATTATTATGAAGGCTACACAATGGAACAAGTAACCTTCCCAGTTCGCGTAATGAAACAATTAGGCATTGAATCACTTATCGTTACGAACGCTGCTGGGGGAATCAACACAAACTTTAATCCTGGTGATTTAATGCTAATTACCGATCATCTAAATAATATGGGGACAAATCCATTGATCGGAAAAAATGATGACCGGCTTGGTGATAGATTCCCTGACATGTCTAGATGCTATGATCAATCATATATTGAGCATGCAGAACAATGTGCGAAAGAGCTTAATTTAACAATCCGAAAAGGTGTCTATGTAGGGAATACTGGTCCATCATATGAAACACCTGCAGAAATAAGGATGCTACGAATTTTAGGTGGAGATGCAGTTGGTATGTCTACCGTTCCCGAGGTCATTGTCGCTAATCATGCTAAAATCCGTGTTCTAGGAATTTCATGTATTTCTAATATGGCTGCTGGAATTTTAGAACAGCCATTAACACATACAGAAGTAATTGATACAACAAATAAAGTCAGAGAAGACTTTCTGCAATTTATTAAGAAAGTAATCCATACATTACCACAATAATTTGAAGGCTGGTGTTAAACATTGAGAATGTATGACATTATTGAGAAAAAGCGTGACGGCAAAGAATTAACGAGTGAAGAAATCGAGTTTTTCATTAATGGATATACCGCAGACGAAATTCCAGACTATCAAGTAAGTGCCTTGTTAATGGCAATATTTTATCAAGATATGACAGCAAAAGAACGTGCTGATTTAACGAAAGCAATGGTAGAGTCTGGTGATCAAATCGACTTATCGGCAATAGATGGAATAAAAGTTGATAAACATTCAACTGGAGGTGTCGGTGATACAACGACATTAGTTTTAGCTCCATTGGTTGCATCTTTAGATGTACCAGTAGCGAAGATGAGCGGGAAAGGCCTCGGTCACACTGGTGGAACGATTGATAAGTTAGAATCTGTTCCTGGATTCCATGTCGAAATAACGAATGATGAATTTGTTCGATTAGTAAATGAAAATAAAGTCGCAGTAATCGGACAATCAGGGAATCTGACACCCGCTGATAAAAAGCTTTATAGCTTACGAGATGTAACAGCCACCGTAAACTCAATTCCACTTATTGCAAGTTCGATTATGAGTAAAAAAATTGCGGCTGGTGCTGATGCGATTGTACTGGATGTGAAAACCGGTGAGGGCGCATTTATGAAGAAGCTTGAAGATTCCAAAGAATTGGCAAAAGCAATGGTATCTATCGGTAACCAAGTTGGAAGAAATACAGTGGCAATTATTTCCGATATGAATCAGCCACTCGGATTTGCAATCGGCAATGCACTTGAGATTAAGGAAGCAATCGATACTTTACAAGGAAAAGGTCCAGAGGATTTGACAGAGCTTTGTCTTACATTGGGAAGCCAAATGGTCGTATTAGCAGGTATGGCAGAAGATGTAGACGAGGCAAGAGAGAAATTATCAGAGAATCTTGAGAATGGGAAAGCACTGGAACAATTTAAAGTATTTCTTAAAGCACAAGGTGGAGATTCGACAGTTGTTGATGAGCCAAACCGATTACCAGAGGCAACTTATAAAGTTGAATTGCCTGCAACATCTTCTGGGACTGTGGAAGCAATTGTTGCTAATGAAATCGGCACAGCAGCGATGCTGTTAGGGGCTGGACGTGCAACAAAAGAATCAGAGATTGACCTTGCGGTTGGAATTGTTTTAAATAAAAAGATTGGTGATCAAGTTTCTGAAGGGGAATCTTTGTTGACAATCCATGCTAACAACGAAGAACTCGAGCAAATTAAAAAGAAATTATATGATAGCATAGTCATCTCTACAAATTCAGTTAAAGCCCCAACATTAATTTATGATACGATCACAGAATAATTTAGCTTAAAAAGCACGCCCAAATCTTTTAGTTATTACTAAAAATAGGGCGTGCATTTTATTTTCTTCCGAGAATATTTAGTATAAAAAACTACACTTTTGACAATCCTTATATTATATCGATTGTTGGAGGTAAAACTATGAAAAAATACATATTAATGGTTGCGGTGATATTTTCAATTTCTGCTATTTTTCCAACTCTTTCAGTTTTAGCAGAGGAAAAGCCAGCAGACAGCACAATGGAAGAATTAAATCTAGCACCAAATTCAAAGTCAGCGATTTTAATTGAAAGAGATACAGGCAAGCTCCTTTTTGATAAAAATGCACATGAAAAACTCCCGCCAGCAAGTATGACGAAAGTGATGACATTACTATTAATTATGGAGGCTCTTGAAAAGGGAAATTTAAAACTCGACGAAACAGTCCGTGTAAGTGATTATGCAGCATCCATGGGTGGATCACAAATCTTCCTTGAAGCTGGGGAAGAGATGTCAGTAGATGATCTTTTAAAGGGAATTGCAATTGCTTCCGGAAATGATGCGAGTGTTGCAATGGCTGAGAGAATAGCAGGAAGTGAAGAAGCTTTTGTTAAAAAGATGAATGATAAAGTAAAGGAACTTAAACTGGAGAATACAAAGTTTCAAAATACTACCGGATTACCAGCTGACGATCATTACAGTACCGCATATGATATGGCAATCATGGCGAAGGAATTATTAAAATATGAAAAAATTACAAACTATACCTCTATCTATGAAGATTATTTAAGAAAAGGGAAAGAAAATGAATTTTGGTTGGTGAATACAAATAAGCTGGTTCGTTTTTACCCTGGTGTAGACGGGTTAAAAACAGGGTTTACGAACGAAGCGATGTATTGCTTAACAGCTACAGCTGAGAAAGATGGTATGCGCGTGATTGCAGTTGTTATGGGAGCAAAAACACCAAAGGAGCGGAATTCAACTGTATCAAGTATGCTTGACTATGCGTTTAATAGCTTTGAAACAAATAAGCTATTTGAAAAAAATGAAAAGATTGCGGATCTGCAATTATTAAAAGCAGACAAAAAGAATATTAAAGTTGTAACATCAGAATCAATAAGTACTCTACATGCAAAAGGGGATTCAATTGAGAATATTACTTCAGAAATTGTACTTGATAAAAAAATCAACCTGCCTATAAATATAGGTGACAAGATAGGTAAATTAGTTGTTAAAAATGGAGAGGAAAAAATTCTTGAGTCACCTCTAACGGTGGATGAAAATATTGGCAAAGCATCCTATTTCACATTATTAAAAAGATCAATACAAGCAATTGTAAAATCTGATTAACTAGAAAACAAGACCTTATTTGCACTTATGCAGTAAGAAAGTTTTTATACTTTTTTACTTGCCAAGAATATCGTCGAAATGCTTCTTCTTTTGTCATAGAGCAGGAATTAACCCATTTAATCGAGAAAAGTATTATAGAGTCTAAATACGAGGAGGAATATTTATGGGACTTCACTCAATGTTTGATGTTAAAGAAGATGTATTAATTGTTAGGCTCGCCGGCGAGCTGGATCACCATGAAGCAGAACATCTACGAGATAGCTGGAAGGACATGATATATTCAAATTCCATTAAACATGTTATCTTAAATCTCGAAAATGTCAGCTTCATGGATAGTTCAGGTTTGGGTGTTATTTTAGGGAGATATAAAGAAGTATTACAGCTTGGCGGAGAAATGGTTGTATGCTCTATTTCTCCTTCAATCAAGCGTTTGTTTGAAATGTCAGGGCTCTTTAAAATTGTTCGCTTAGAGGAGAATGAATCATTTGCTTTAGAAACACTGGGGGTGGCTTCGTGAAAAATCAAATGAAGATAGAGTTTTCTAGCATTAGTGAAAATGAAGCTTTTGCGCGCGTTACAGTGGCAGCTTTTATTTCCCAGCTAGATCCGACAATGGATGAATTAACGGAAATTAAAACAGTCGTTTCTGAAGTTGTAACGAACGCCATAATTCATGGCTATAATAATGAGGGTCATCACAAGATTTACATCTCTTGTACAATTGAAAACGATGAAATTCAACTCACAATCCAGGACAATGGCGTTGGAATAGCTGATATAAACAGAGCAATGGAACCTTTATACACCTCAAAACCTGATTTAGAAAGATCTGGTATGGGCTTTACAATTATCGAAAACTTCATGGATTCGGTTGCTGTCACGTCCACTCCTGAAAAGGGGACAACCGTAAACATGACCAAGCAACTTATTAATAGTAAAACGGTTTATAATTAGGGAAATTGCCAATGAACGTAAATGTAAAAAATACTAAGCGTAAAGCAACCCTATCGGACGAACAGGTGAAGAACTATATTTACAAGAGTCAGCAAGGGGACAAGCAGGCTAGAGATATTCTTGTTGAAAATAATATTCGGTTGGTTTGGTCTGTTGTACAACGTTTTATTAATCGTGGTTATGATCCTGATGATTTATTTCAGATTGGTAGTATAGGGCTGATCAAATCAATAGATAAGTTCGATTTATCTTATGATGTTCGATTTTCTACGTATGCCGTTCCAATGATCATTGGTGAAATCCAACGTTTTATCAGGGATGATGGTAGTGTAAAGGTGAGTCGATCATTAAAGGAAATTGGCAATAAAATCCGCAAAAAAAGGGATGAAATGACGAAGCAACTTGGAAGATCGCCCACGATTAATGAACTTGCAGAAGCCCTGGAAATACCACCAGAGGATGTTGTACTAGCGCAAGAAGCAGCTAAAACCCCGCATTCAATCCATGAAACGGTATTTGAAAACGATGGTGATCCAATAACTCTACTGGATCAAATTGCAGACCAGGACACAAAATGGTTTGATAAATTTAATTTAGAAGAAGCAATTAAAAGCTTAAATGATCGTGAACGATTAATCATCTACTTACGCTATTACAAGGACCAAACCCAAACGGAAGTAGCAGAAAGACTCGGAATCTCCCAAGTACAAGTTTCGCGTTTAGAGAAAAAGATACTGCTTGAAATGAAAATAAATATGGACCCTTAATAACTAAACTATGACTTAAACAGATCATTGCAAATTGTGATGATCTGTTTTTTTACCTTCCTAATTTTTCCTGTCAAAGTAATCGAATATTAATAAATAGTTGATATAAAGTGTAAAGTGCAAATAGGTCCGATGTTAATTTCGGCTCTGGTCAGTCTATTTACTTCGTGAAGCTCTGCATTACATCATGCTAAGAATGTACACTCCTATTTTGGAGAGACTCCTATGTTTCCGTTAAAAAGCGAGATGGAATCGTACTTAAAAGAGAGATAAGAAACTAATCTTTATCTTGCAATACCAGCGGAAGAAATACACGGAGACTCCTCAGGGAAGAAGAGCCTAGGTGAGACTCCTTAGCACATTAAAGTAGTTCGCACTTTAACGAAATACTGACAAGTGATTCAAAATGAGCCTTCTTAAATAAAGCTTGGATAAAAACTGTATTCCTGCCAATACTATTAATGCACAAAGTAAGAACAGAAGGTGATAACTCAATGACAACGATTGTTTATTTACGAATGAAGAAAAATATTGAGTTTAGTGAAATGCAAGAAGTTCAATTAAAGCATATTGCCCATATTAGCTCAACAGATCCCTTATTAAACAAAAAACTTGAGAATACCCCAATCTATCGTATTAGTAAAAAGGATAAAAACATCGTCATTATGGACAGTTTTTTAATTATAGATCACTTAACAAAAACGTTTAGTACAATAGAAATTCAACTGATAGGTCCCTCACAAACGATAATACGAGTAGTTGCAAAAAAGAAACCAATCAACTTATTAATGGTCTCTATTGTATGGATTATTCTGTTCATCGGAACGGCTATGACGATTATGAATTTCCATTATGATGTCAGTATGCAGCAAGTGCAGCAGAAGCTCCATTATTTACTTACCGGAGAGCAAAATCAATACCCTTTATGGATTCAAATACCGTATTCACTAGGATTAGGTATTGGTACTCTTCTGTTCTTTAATCATTGGTTTAATAAACGATTTAATGAAGAACCAAGTCCACTTGAAGTAGAAATTTATAAATATCAACAAGACCTCGATAACTATTTGAATCAACATGAAAATAAACTAAATGATACAAACCCTACTAGTTAATTTTTTACAAGTACTTATAGGTTTTAGTGGAGGTCTTGCAGTAGGAGGTGGGTTTGTTGCGTTTATTACCGTATTAGGGATTATTCCAAGATTAATTCAACTGACAAAAACAGAGAAATTAGTAAAAATGTACAGTGGATGTGTCATTATCGGTTTATTGATTGGTAGTTATTTTTCTTTCGCCGACATTAAATTAAATCAACCAATCATCTTTTTAATTCTTTGGGGATTATTTCATGGAATATTCAATGGTCTGCTTGCAGCTGCGCTAACAGAGGTATTAAATGTTTTTCCTGTTATTTCTAAACGAATTAGAATGGAAAGACATCTATTAATTTTATTAATGGCAATCGTATTTGGTAAAATAATTGGTTCATTATTTCAGTGGACAATATTTGTTAAGTAGGAAGAGAGAGTGGTGTAAGGCATCATGGTAATTTCAAACACAAAACATCCAGTTTCAGCTAAAATTAGTGAGAATCAGCAATATATGAAGGAGCATCTCGGAATCGGCCGATCATTTGATGTTGGATTCCGGGAAATTATAGTCCTGAAAAAAAAGGTACAGCTTTATTATGTAACAGGTCTCTGTGATACTTTAGTATTTCAAGAAATATTAAAAGTGTTAATCCAGATTAATGATTTCGAGAGTAACTTAAAAAAGATTCCTGAAATCATACATAATCGCCTGGTCCATCAACAAGTATCTGAGACTGAAACAATGGATGAGGTGGTTGATCAGCTACTATCAGGCTTAATTGTCGTCTTTATTGACGGTGAAAAATATGCATATGTAGTTGATGTAAGAAGCTATCCGGGTAGAACACCACAAGAACCGGATACAGAAAAGGTTATCCGCGGTTCAAGAGACGGATACACGGAAAATATTATCCAAAACACAGCATTAACACGTCGAAGATTACGTGACGAACGGTTACGATTAGAAATGATGAAGATTGGTGAGCGATCGAAAACAGATGTCTGTATTAGTTATATACAAGATATTGCAGACGATGGACTTGTGGAAGTTATTAAGGAAAAGCTAAGTTCAATTGAAATTGATGGAATAACGATGACAGATAAAGCAATAGAAGATTATTTTATTGAAAGTAAATGGAATAACTATCCTCTCGTTAGATATACCGAACGACCGGATGTTGCAGCAAGTCATTTATTAGAAGGTCATGTAATCGTGATTGTTGACACTTCACCTAGTGTCATGATTCTTCCCGTAACCTTCTTTCATCATCTCCAGCATGCAGAGGAATACCGTCAGGCACCAATAGTAGGTACATTTATTCGATTTATTCGTTTTATGGCTGTACTAGCATCATTGTATTTAATGCCGTTTTGGTTGCTGCTAGTAATAGATCCAACGTTACTGCCTAAGCAATTATCATTTATTGGACCAAATGAAGTTGGAAATATTCCAGTATTTATCCAAATAATTGTCGCAGGTCTCGGGGTTGAGTTTTTACGCATGGCAGCGATTCATACACCAACCCCGTTATCAACAGCAATGGGACTTATTGCAGCAGTGTTAATTGGACAAATTGCAATTGATGTGGGTTTCTTAAGCCCAGAAGTAATTCTCTATGCATCAGTAAGCGCGATTGGTTCCTATGTGACACCGAGTTATGAACTCAGCATTGCGAATAAGTTAGTAAGTTTCGCTTTAGTAATTGTGGTTGGCCTATTCGGAATACCCGGGTTTATTTTTGGAATCGTAGCCCATTTATTATATCTCATTCACTTAAAATCAATAAAAGTACCTTATATGTGGCCATTTATCCCATTCAATGGTAAAGCGATGTTACATGTTATTTTCAGAATCCCTGTTCCATATACAAATACTAGGCCTAGTTTTGTACATCCGAAAAATGTGTACAGACAGCCGATTAAGAAGAGCTAACAGTGTTAGCTCTTCCGTTTTTTACTTTCCTGTGGTAAAGTAATTTTCATAGGTTTTGCCAGTAAAAATGCTTTATTTGCTTAACCTGTAACCAGTAAGGAAGATAGGCGAGGTTCTTAGTTTTACGTTACACTTAATCAGTTTACTGTAAAGAAGAGGGGATAATTATGCTAATAAACCATCATCCATTTCAAGTAAATCAACATGGACATTTAGAAATTGGTGGGTTAGATACAATAATGCTTGCCGAAAAATACGGAACGCCACTTTATGTATATGATGTTGCGATGATTCGCAAAAACGCAAGAACCTTTGTACATACTTTTAAAGAATTGGGTGTTAAAGCAAAAGTAGCGTATGCAAGTAAAGCCTTTTCCACTATTGCAATGCTTCAGGTTGCTAAACAGGAGAATCTATATTTAGACGTTGTTTCAGAAGGTGAATTATATACAGCATTAAAGGCTGAATTTCCTACTGACAGAATTCATTTGCATGGAAATAATAAAAGCATTGAAGAATTAACAATGGCAATTGATCATAATATCGGCTGTATTGTGGTCGATAATTTTCACGAAATCGACTTACTTACACGAATACTACAAGAAAAGAATAAAAAAGCAGATGTATTAATGCGGGTTACTCCTGGAGTTGAATCACATACTCATGATTATATTATGACTGGTAATGAAGATTCTAAATTCGGATTTAATCTCCAGAATGGTCAAGCAGAAGCAGCATTTAAACAATTGAATCAGCATGAAGCAATTCATTTGAAAGGATTACATTGTCACATCGGTTCACAAATCTTTGAGACGGAAGGATTTGTCCGCACAACAGATATATTGTTTAATACGTTAGCTGATTGGAAAGAAAAATATGATTATACACCGAGTGTTTTGAATTTAGGTGGAGGATACGGAATACGCTACACTGCAGAGGATAAACCACTTCCCTATGATACATATGTTAAGGATCTTGTGAAAGCCGTTGAGCATCATGTGAGTAAACTTAACATTGCGATGCCTGAGATCTGGTTAGAACCTGGTCGCTCAATTGTCGGTGAAGCAGGCATAACGTTATATACAATAGGATCCATGAAGGAAATACCGGGTGTTCGTAATTATATTTCTGTTGATGGTGGCATGACAGATAATATTAGACCTGCATTATATCAAGCGAAATATGATGCAGTAATTGCAAATCGAGCAAATAAACCAGTTACAAGAGAAGTAACCGTAGCTGGAAAAGCCTGTGAATCCGGTGACCAGCTCATTAAGGACTTACCAATTCCTGAAGTAGAATCGGGTGATATACTCGCTGTATTCTCAACTGGAGCATACGGGTATTCGATGGCAAGTCACTATAATCGCTTTACGAACCCTGCTGTAGTTTTCATTGAAGACAAAAAAGACAAGCTAGTAGTAAGAAGAGAAACATATGAAGATGTCGTTCGTAATGATTTGTCTTATGAATAAAACACTTTTGTTTAGTTAAACGATTGACGCTTTAAAGTAGAATTCTTTAAAATAAAATTGTTAAATGGTAGAATATAAAAGGTTCAATAAAATTTATATTATGAGGAGATGCATTAATGGCTAAAAAAGGATATATCATTATGGAGAATGGTGAAAAAATCGAATTAGAATTTTTCCCAAATGAAGCTCCAAATACAGTAGCAAACTTTGAAAAATTAGCAAACAGCGGATTTTACGATGGGGTAGTATTCCACCGTGTAATTCCTGGCTTCGTAAGTCAAGGTGGAGATCCAACTGGTACCGGTATGGGTGGCAGTGGAACAACGATTAAATGTGAAACAGAAGGTAATCCTCACAAGCATGTAGCAGGAAGCTTATCAATGGCACATGCTGGGAAGGATACTGGTTCAAGCCAGTTCTTTATCGTTCATGAGCCACAGCCACATTTAGATGGTGTTCATACAGTATTTGGAATTGTTACATCTGGCTTAGAAACAGCTTTAGCAATGCAAAACGGTGATGTAATGAAAGAGGTTAAAGTTTTTGAAGCTTAATTCGTAAGGTTTTTAATTTAAAATTAGGGTGTTAATATGGATATTTTACTATTACTATTTTTGATATTGATTGTAGTCCCATCTAGCACCCTAATTCATGAAATGGGCCATGCTTTAGCTGCCAGGATGATTAAAGCGGAGACTATTAGTCTATCAATTGGAAGAGGAAAACAATTACTGCAATTTCGTTTTGAACGGTTTCAGATGACCATTTATGCTGTTTATTTCCTGGATGGGCTTACGTCAAGTAGCAGAGTTAATCCGTACAGTAAGAGAGAGAGGCTTTGGATTACCGCTCTAGGTCCTGTTTTTAATGGAATAATAGCATTCCTTTTATTTTTTGTTCCTAACTGGTACGAAAACGAATTTATATTTTTATTATTTTGGTACAATGTTTGGTTAGGATTAGGTAATTTAATTCCTTTAAAATTTAAAAATAAACATACAGATGGTTATACGCTTTATCAGCTCTTATCGGAAAATCACCCATCTGATTTATATTAGGTATGGTTCCTATTAAATTCGTACATAATAGTAATATTATTATAAAAAGCCGAGTAGTTATTAAATTATACTTAAACAAATAGTTGTATACTCTTTTCATATATTGTGATATTATCAATTACAATGAAATCTTTTTTTAGCAGATATGGAAGAGAATATCTGCTTCTGTATAAATGTGACGAATAACAACGGATAAAGTCTTACATATTTTACATTTTAAATTGATGATAAGTTTTATATTAAGAGGGGTATCTATGCTAATTCGTTATAAAAAAAATCTAGAAAAGATTGCAATGGGATTATTGTCTTTCATGCCGGAAGAAAAAAAAGACATTAAAAAATTGCTGCAAACGATTAAAGAATATGAAACCAATGATGACTGGCACCTCTACTTATGGAAAGAAGAGGATGTCTTAGGTGCGATTGGAATAAAAATGGAAGAAGATAATCATGTTATTATCCAACATCTGTCCGTTACACCATCACATCGCAATTTAGGGATCGGTAAACATATGGTACATGAGATAAGAAAGCAATATCAGGATAAATACACAGTTAGTGCTACAGGCGAAATTCAGAGTTTCTATGATAAGTCTGAAGATATTAGTGATCATGTTGATGAACAGTGAAAAACCAGCCCCCACTATTTATAGGGCTGGTTTTTCAGTTCAATTAACAATTATCTCGCTGGATACTACAACCAAGCAGCCCCAACAATAATTAATAGAATGAACAATACAACGATTAACGCGAATCCTCCACCATATCCGTAACCACCACTCATAATGTAATTCCTCCTTTTTCTTCTTTGCATAAATGTTTTATGGTAACATTTATCTTACGTTAATAATTTATGATGGTAGCTGTCTGGATGTATAGGCGTTTGTGACAACTTTTAATAATTATCTTAAGGACGAGGTGTGTGATGGACATGAATCAAGCATATCAGGTTGAATTAGATGTATTTGAAGGTCCGCTTGATTTATTACTACATTTGATTAATCAGCAAGAAATTGATATATACGATATTCCGATGGCGGAAATTACTAAACAGTATATGGAATTCATCCATACGATGCACAAATTAGAGTTAAATATTGCTAGTGAGTACCTCGTAATGGCAGCATCACTTGTAGCGATAAAAAGTCAATTGCTATTGCCAAACCAATCGATTGATGATGAAGCAGAAGAATATATGGAGGACCCAAGAGAAGAATTGATTGGGAGATTAATTGAATATAGAAAGTACAAAGAAGCTGCACAGAAATTAAAAGAAAAAGAAATTGAATCAAATCAAATCTTTACAAGACCACCAACACTGTTCGATGGGTTAGAGGATACGAAACAACCTGTAACGAAAGGGCAGGTATCTGTTTACGATATGCTGACTGCACTTGGCAAGATGTTTGAACGAAAAAAATGGAATGAACCATTAGATACAAAAATTGAACGCGCAGAGATTCCGATTCAAAAGCGAATGGAAGAAATTGTCCAAGCCGTAAGGGGTAATAAGAACGGAACTTCCTTTGATCAGCTGTTTCCATATCCCTCACGAACCCATGTTGTCGTGACGTTTATTGCTATATTGGAATTAATGAAAAACAAGCACGTCTATTGTAAACAAACGAAACACTTTGATACACTTTTTGTTTTTTATATGGAGGAATAGTATTGGAAATTGGAGAAGTAAAAGCGATTATAGAAGGATTATTATTTGCAAGTGGCGATGAAGGAATTACCATCAAGCAATTAAGTAAGATTATTGATATCCAAGAATCGGCTGCGATTCATATAATTGAAGAATTAAAATATGATTACGAACATTCCAATCGTGGAATGATGATTATGCAATCACACGATGTTTTTCATTTAACGACAAAACCGGAACATAGCAATTATTTCAAGAAATTATTAGATATTCCGAAACAAACTCGCATGTCACAGGCTGCACTGGAAACTCTCGCAATTATTGCGTATAGACAGCCAATTACAAAAACAGAGATGGAAGAAATTCGCGGGGTGGGTAGTGATCGTGCGGTGCAAACATTACTTGCTAGATCTCTAATTGAAGAACTTGGCAGAAAAGATGCCGTTGGTAAACCAATATTGTATGGAACCAGTAAAGACTTTTTAACTTATTTTGGTCTAACCTCCCTGGAAGACCTACCAGCACTACCGGAAACAGAGAACACCGAAGAGATGACACAAGAAGCTGATTTGTTTTTTGAACGATTTGGTGATGAAATCGATTTAAGCAGCGATCAAGAAATGGAATAATATTTATTTTACATTAAATCCTTACATTATTTTCTATGTAAGGATTTTTCACATTTTATCTTGATAGGCATATGATTTAGAGGGGTGATAAGATGGATAACAACCAAGCATATTTGCAAGAGCTTAACAAATGGGCTGACGAAACAAAGAAAACATTAGAAATAGCAAATCTTCCAGAAAATCAAGGCTGGATCCAAGCTATCTCTGATTGGAAAACGAATGTAAATCGTTATTTAACCGAAGAGCAAGAAATCATGACAGAGGATTTGCAAGTTTTACACGATGAAGGACAAAGAATTCTAAACTCAATGGTCAATCATTATCAAATGGACAGTGTACCTTATGGTAAGCACCATTTGCCACCTCTTCCCTATGCTTATAATGCACTTGAACCGTATATAAGTGAAGAAATCATGCGTTTACATCATGATATTCACCACAAGGCATATGTTGATGGACTAAATAATGCTGAAAAAGCATTATATTTAAACCTAAAAGATAAGAATATTATTAGACATTGGCTCCGGGAACAAGCATTTAATGGTTCTGGTCATAATTTACACACGATATTCTGGTTAAATATGACACCAAAATCAACCAAGTACCCTATAAAAGAGATAAAACATCAACTAGATAAAGACATTGGCTCCTGGGAAAAATTTAGAGAATTATTTACAAATGTTGCCAGTTCTGTAGAAGGTGTAGGCTGGGCTGTATTACTTTGGAACCCAAGAAGCGGAAAGCTAGGGGTACAATCTTTTGAAAAGCATCAGCTCTTCCAGCTCGCTGATTCTATTCCATTACTTGTTCTTGATATGTGGGAGCATGCATATTACCTGCAGTACAAAACTGATAAAGCATCGTATATAAAAAATTGGTGGAATGTCGTGAACTGGGAAGATGTGAACAATCGCTTTTTAGAAGCAAAAAATGTGAAATGGAAGCTTTATTAACTCCCAGCCAATTTCGATTCACTTCATTTTCTTAGTTAGGTTCCCCGCAGGTACTGTCTATTTACTTAAATGATTCATAACCTATTTTATCCTGCATAAAATGTATGGACATCATATCTGTGGGAGGAAACCTACTATGCGAATGATTATAGGAATTTTAACAGTATTATTTGTTATCAGCATTTTTCCAGCTATCGGACAAGCAGCACCCGATGTCTCGGCAAATAATGCTGTTTTAATAGAGCAAAGTACTGGTAGAGTATTATATGAGAAAGCTGCTTACGAACAAGCATCAATTGCAAGTATTACAAAGATTATGACCGCACTGATTGCAATTGAATCTGGGAAAATGGATGAGAAGGCTAAAACAAGCAGGAAAGCAATTTACACGGAAGGCTCGTCTATTTATCTGGAGCAAGGGGAGAAGATGAAACTTGAAGACTTAGTTTATGGGTTAATGCTTCGCTCGGGAAATGATGCTGCTGTATCAATCGCAGAGCATGTTGGAGAAAGTGAAGAAGGATTTGTATTCTTAATGAATGAGAAGGCAAGATGGCTCGGAATGAATAATACAAATTTCGAGAACCCGCATGGTCTTGATTCGGACAACCATTATTCAAGTGCATATGATATGGCACTCCTCATGCGTTATGCAATGGAAAATGAGAAATTTAGAACAATAACTGGAGCAAATTCCTACCGTTCTGATAATCGTTCCTATAGCTGGATAAATAAGAATAAATTATTAACACAGCTCTATGAGCCAACAAATGGCGGAAAAACTGGTTTTACAAAAAAGACAGGGCGGACATTAGTTTCATCAGCTTCAAAAAACGGGATGGATCTAATTGTTGTTACATTAAATGCACCTGATGATTGGCGTGACCATATCAATCTATACGAGTGGGGATTCGAGCATTACCAGTTAGAAACGCTTAGTAAAGTAGGAAATGTTACATACAGGCTCAATAATAGTGAAGAAGTAACTGCAACTGTTGCTGAAGAAATTGAATACCCACTGACAGAAGATGAAAAAGAAAATTTGACTAAAAATACCTACTTACTTGATCAAAGGGAAGATAAGGAAATAATAGGAAGAACGGTCTTTGAATTAGGAGGAGAGCAATTGGTCGAAACTCCGCTCCATAGGGAAAAGCAGGAAAACATTGTTTCTTCAGTTTTAGCAAATTATAAGAAAATAACAGGAATTAGCAAATGGTAAATTTAATTTGGGCTTTCATGGCGATCGTTGGAATTGTTTATGCAATGTTTAATGGGACGATGGACGAAGTGAATAAGGCATTATTTGAAAGTGCAAATGATGCTGTGACGTTATCGATTGGGTTAATTAGTATCTTGGTTTTTTGGTTAGGAATTATGAAAATAGCAGAATCAGCAGGGATACTGAAAGCTTTATCTAAAGCTTTAATGCCAATTGTCAGCAGATTATTTCCAGAAATACCAAAGGGACACCCAGCAATGGGGTACATTCTGTCTAACATTACTGCAAATATATTTGGCCTGGGAAATGCAGCAACGCCAATGGGCCTTAAAGCAATGGAACAAATGAAGCAATTGAGTGGAACAGATACTGCCTCCAGATCAATGATCACTTTCCTGGCATTAAATACATCTGGATTAACTTTAATACCCACCACTGTTATTGCTATTCGGATGCAGTATGGTTCTGTATCACCAACCGAAATTGTGGGGACTACGATCATTACGACTGTTATTTCCTTAATCAGTGCCATCCTGCTTGATCGGCTTTTCTATTACCAAAGTATTAGGAGGAAGAAATAATGGCCATCATCACAGCACTAAGTACTTGGTTGATTCCATGCTTTCTATTGATTGTCCTCTCTGTTGCCTCCTGGAAAAGAATTCCTGCATATGAATTATTTGTAGAGGGAGGGAAGGAAGGTGTGAAAATGGCATTTTCTCTGCTTCCTTTTTTAGTAGGGATGATTGTATCCATTTCGATATTAAGAAGCTCTGGTGCGATTGATGCAATCATTAATCTTATCTCGCCAGTCCTTATGGCTATTGGGGTTCCACCTGAAATTGTCCCACTTGCATTTGTTCGGCCAATCTCAGGTACAGCTGCTCTAGGAATAACAACAGAGTTAATTAGTACCCACGGACCAGATTCCTTTATTGGCAGACTAGCATCAACAATGCAGGGAAGTATGGATACAACGCTTTACATATTAACCGTCTATTTCGGTGCTGTTGGAATTAAAAAAATGAAATATGCTCTAAAGGTTGGACTATTAGCTGATTTGGTTGGTATAATAACATCAATCCTCATTGTAAAAATGGTATTTGGATGATATATTTCTTTTTACAATGAAATAAGTCAAATGAGTAGCGTTAACTTATGGGGTTAGCGCTATTATTATGTAAGAAAAATTAAAGGAATTATGGTGATAAAATGACAGTCAATGAAGAAAGATTGCAAAAAGTAATCGCACAAAGTGGCATTACCTCTAGAAGGAAAGCAGAGCAGCTAATATTAGAAGGAAAAGTAAAAGTAAATGGACAAGTAGTTACTGCTTTAGGTACGAAGGTATCAAAAAATGACCAAATCGAAGTGAATGACGTTCAACTGGAAAAAGAAGCACATGTTTATTATATGTTATATAAACCTCGTGGGGTTATTTCTAGTGTAAGTGATGACAAAGGAAGAAAAGTTGTTACAGATTTATTGGAAGGTGTGACGGAGCGTGTTTTTCCGATAGGCAGATTGGATTATGACACTTCAGGGATATTGCTTCTTACCAATGATGGCGATTTCGCTCATCACCTAATGCACCCTAAATATGAAGTCGAAAAAGTATATGTTGCGAAATTAAAAGGAATTCCAACAAAACCGGAATTAGAAAAGTTAAGAAAAGGTGTTAAGGCAGAAAAAGATTTATTAAAAGCTGCAGACTATAATGTATTATCAGTCGATAAGACGAAAAACACAATGATACTGGAAATCAAATTACGTGAAGGAAAAAACCGTCATGTTAGAAGAATGATGGAGCAATTAGGCTACCCTGTAATGAAATTAAAAAGGGAACAATACGGGATGTTAACTTTAACAGGACTAAAACCAGGGAAATACCGTGCATTGACTCTAAAAGAAGTAAAACAAATTAGAAATCTAGCAAGTGAAATTGTTAAATAATAGTCAAAATTTAATCTTTACACTCATGGTATAATGGCGTGGGGAGGTTTTGGAACAAATGAGCTTGGATCAAATAAAAGATAAAAAAAGAAAGAAAAAAAGAAATCGGTTAATATTTAGAACTTCTATTTTAGTTGTTCTTCTTGGTGCCGCAGTATTTGCGCTAATATCTAACCTAAAAGCAGATAACACAATATACCGCACTGGAGACGTGGCTCCGGATTTCAAATTACAACAAATTAGTAATAATAATGAGTTGGAATCCGTTCAACTAAGTGATTTTAAGGGGAAGGGTGTAATGTTAAATTTCTGGGGAACTTGGTGTGAGCCGTGTAAGGCAGAAATGCCATATATGGAATCCTTATATCCAGAATATCATGATAAAGGAATAGAAATCCTTGCAGTTAGTTTGGATGGTACGGAACTCGCTGTAGATCGATTTATAGATGAATACGATTTGACATTCCCCGTTCCCTTCGATAAAACCGGCGAAGTAAAAGACCTATATAAAGTAGGACCGATACCAAGTACATTCTTTATCAATCCAGAGGGGGAGATAGAAGAAGTTGTAAACGGTGCCTTATCCTTAGAACGTCTCGAGGGGTATTTACAAGAAATTCAACCAAAATAGGATGGATGGCTTAACGATGGGGGATAGACATGAAAGAAATAAAATGTGAATGTGGGCATGTAAATCCTGTTGGTACTGTACTATGTGAGGCATGTGGAAGACCAATAGAGGGAAATCAGCACTTAGATGGAAATGATAATAAAAAATTACTAAATATGCGTTACGATGGGACAGCACGTCGCTCGCAAACGTATACTAAATCAATAATAGATAAAATTTGGAGTTTCTTTTCTTCAGTAAAAGTGGGTGTGTGGCTAATTGTTATCGCCTTAGTTGCGTCGATGGTTGGAACGATATTCCCACAAGAAATGTACATACCAGCAAATGCAATATCACGTGATCCTTCTATTTATTATGAGGATCAATATGGAATACTCGGTTTAGTTTTTTATCAATTAGGTTTTCATAATTTATATACTTCTTGGTGGTACCTAGTCATTATTGCTTTAATCGGGATTTCCTTAGTAATTTGTAGTCTAGATAGGTTTGTTCCATTATTTAAAGCTTTACGGCATCAAAAAGCTAAGAAACATTTAAGCTTCCTTAGTAGACAACGATTATTCAGTGAAACAGAAGTCGTGTCTAACAAGGATATCAACATATTAAAAACAAACTTAAAAAAGCAACGTTATAAGATTCAAGAAGAGAATGGGCATATTTTAGCCGAGAAAAGCAGATTTTCAAGATGGGGTCCTTACGTCAATCATATTGGTTTAATTATTATTTTGCTTGCAGCAATATTACGAGTTACACCTTTCTTCTATATGGAAGAATATGTTTGGGTTCGAGAAGAACAAAAGCCGATTGTCATTCCTGGAACTAAGGGGCAGTACTATATAGAAAATAAAGATTTTATATTAGAGACTCATAGTGAAGAGGATGAGAGATTTGAAGCGGCAATTGCTCAGGAAGGTATGATCCCAAGTAACTTTCAAACCGATATCGTAGTTTATCAAGGTGAGAAAGCAGTGCCTGGAGCAGAGGCTGAACTCGAACCAATTTTAGAAGACTCTGTTCGGATGAATGAACCAGCAAAATTCGATAAGTATACTGTATATCAATCGGGTTATCAACTAAACGAGTTTACTTCCATGACATTTAGAATCCATGAAACAGCTGATTCAGAAGAAGTGGCATTGGATACGTTCACTGTTGATTTAACTGCACCTGAATCAGAATATCATCTTGAAAACGGCTTCCGGGTGGTAGTTGATAAATATTATCCTGACTACTATCTTGATGATAAGGGAATCCCTGCATCTGAGACTAATTTCCCAAGGAATCCTGCATATGTCTTTATCGTTTATCCACCAAATAGCGATGCTGCTGAAGTTAGCTTCGTTGGAATTGGTAGAAACATAGATGCAACAGGAGAAAACATCTATAAATTAGGGATTGAGGATTTCGAAATGCATGATGTAAGTGGCCTTACAGTGAAATACGATCGTTCATTACCGTTATTCGGCATCGGTGCAGCAATCTTTATGATTGGCGTTATCCAGGGTATGTACTGGCAACACCGTCGAATTTGGATTCATCCTACAGAAAACGGCATATTAATGGCAGGGCACACCAATAAAAATTGGTTTGGAATTAAGAAAGATATCGAGAAAGCCATTGAAGGCACTAATGTTAATATGGTGGAGGACCAGCAAGAATTAGATGAAAAATAAAAACTCTCCCTGCGCTAATTGTGCAGGGTTAAGTATTCCAAATCAATTACTTCTTACATAGGTTTCAAGAGGGGGATTTATTAATGGACTTATTAAGCGTTAGTAGTGGAGCACTTTATACAGCATTCGTACTGTATTTAATCGCAACGCTTTTCTTTGGGGCAACGGTAAGAGATAAACGGACCGATAAGAAACAGCATACTACATCACAAAAAATCGGAATCACATTAACGATTATCGGGTTTCTAGGGCAGGTTATTTATTTTATTACAAGATGGATAGCAAGTGGCCATGCACCAGTAAGTAATATGTTTGAATTTATGACCTTCCTAGGAATGTGTATGGTTTTCGCATTTATTATCATCTATTTTTACTATAAATTGAGCTTTTTAGGGCTGTTTGCATTGCCAATTACAATGATTATTATTGCGTATGCAAGCATGTTCCCAACAGATGTCGCCCCACTTGTTCCTTCCTTACAAAGCCACTGGTTATATATTCACGTAACTACTGTTGCTTTAGGTCAAGGAATACTGTTTATCAGTTTTGTTGCAGGACTCATGTATTTAATTAAAGAAATAGATCAAACCGTGAAAAGTCAAAGCACGATGTGGCTGGAAATAGTTATTTATATTTTAGTCGTTTTTATTGGATTTATTGGAATAACGTCGGCTTTTAACCTGATGAATTACAATGCTGCCTTTGAGTATCCTTCTGGCGGAACTACGATAACTACAGAATATAAATTACCTCCTATTGCTGGTCCAAACGAAGGAACACTAGTAACGGAAGGTGTTATGGAACCGTGGTTTGAAACACCTGGATGGCTACAAGGTGAAGATGCAGGACGCAAATTTAATACGGTCATATGGTCACTAATTTCTGGAACTATTTTATATGGACTTGTTCGATTAGTAATCAGAAAAAGAATCGGTGCAGCGATTCAACCGCTCTTTAGAAATGTTAAAGCAGATTTATTAGACGAAATTGGTTATCGCTCTGTGACGATTGGTTTCCCTGTATTTACTTTAGGAGGACTAATTTTTGCGGCAATTTGGGCGCAAATCGCCTGGGGAAGATTCTGGGGATGGGATCCAAAAGAAGTTTGGGCCCTAGTAACTTGGTTCTTCTACGCAGCCTATCTGCACTTAAGACTCTCAAGAGGCTGGCACGGGGAAAAATCCGCCTGGCTCGCAGTAATCGGATTCGGTATTATCATGTTCAACCTAATTGTCGTTAACTTAGTTCTAGCAGGCCTACACTCATATGCATAGAAAGAACATTAGGTTAACTGTGAACTAGTGCAGCGATGATTTCCGCTGCGGACAGTTGCGCACATTAGGCCAACAGTCATATGAGAGAGAATACAAATATAACCTAGTATAGTTAGACCTATAAATAAGAAATAGTAACATTCCCGCTATCCCAGCGGAGAAAATACACGTAGACTACTGCGGGAGGAAGGGCCTCGGTGAGATTTCGAATTGCGCTAGCACAAGAATGCTAACCAGCCCCCCTAAGGTGCACGAAGTGTATTTTCAGAGCGACTAGCCTGAGAGCAAATATCATATATAAAACAGCAACAAGTGATGTAATTGGGCATATTCATAGGCTTTACAGGCGGAGTATCATATTGATGCTTCGCCTGTTTTCTTATACAATTTGTTGTAAATCGTTTATACTTTAAGTAACAGTTGAGATTAGGGGGAACAAACATGGATTCAGAAACAAAGATATTAGTCGTTGATGACGAAGAGAGAATTCGTAGATTAATACGGATGTATTTAGAGAGAGAAGATTATATTGTTGAAGAAGCAGATAACGGTAAAGACGCTCTAGAAAAAGCATTAGCAGATGAGTACGATGTCATTTTATTAGATATCATGATGCCAGAAATGGATGGAATTGACGTATGCCAAGAACTAAGGAAAGAAAAGGCAACTCCGGTAATAATGTTGACAGCTAAAGGGGAAGAAGCAAATCGAGTACAGGGATTTGAAGTCGGTGCTGACGATTATATCGTTAAACCTTTTAGCCCTAGAGAAGTTATATTGCGTGTGAAAGCATTGCTCCGCAGAGTCTCTACAGCTAAATTTAATAATACCGATGTAGCAACAAAAGACATTCTAGTTTTTCCACATATTACGATAGACCATGATGCACACCGAGTAACTGCTGATGGTCAGGAAGTGACCTTAACACCTAAAGAGTACGAGTTGCTTTGTTTCCTAGCTAAATCTCCAGATAAGGTTTTTAAAAGGGAGCATTTATTAAAGGAAGTATGGCAATATGAATTCTTTGGTGATTTACGTACAGTTGATACGCACGTAAAACGATTAAGAGAAAAATTGAGCAGTGCTTCTAAGGCTGCAGCTAAAATGATTGTAACTGTTTGGGGTGTTGGTTATAAATTTGAGGTAGATGAAGAGTGATGATTTGGCGTAGTGTAGTCGGTAAGCTTGCTATTACAATTTTTGTTCTATTTAGTTTTGTACTATTTATTTTATCTATTTTTTTGCTGGAATTTTTTAAGAATTATCATATTAGCGAAGCAGAAAAAGACATGATGCAAACCGCATCAAAAGTTTCACTATTTGCTGACCAACAATCAGATAGAAATTATATTCAAGAAACAACAGAGCTTATTAAGACTCCAGCCAGTCGTGTTGCCATTGTGTATCCTGATGGGGAACTATGGGTATCCAATACTAGCTCAAGAGATTTAAAGAAGTTTAATGAAACATGGATTGAAAACGAGCGAGATTTGTCAGAGGTTATCATATCAGATAAAAAAGTTCAAAAAGAAATTATGCTTCCTGATAACGAAATGGAAATAATTATTGTTGGTGAGCCGTTATTGGACAATGGGGCAATATTTGTTTATCAGTCACTAGAAGTTATTGACCAAACGGAAGCGGAAACTAGCAAGATAATTATTCTTGCAGGTGGAATTGCGCTTATACTTACTACCTTTTTTGCAATTTTCTTGTCAACTCGCATATCTTCACCATTGATAAAAATGCGTGAGGCAGCTTCAAATTTAACGCGTGGTGAATTCGATACAAAAGTTCCTATTTTAACTAATGATGAAATAGGAGATCTTGCAAAAGAATTTAATCGTATGGGAATGCAACTTAAATTCCATATCAATGCTTTGAGGCAGGAAAAAGAGCAATTATCAAGTATTGTAAGCTCCATGGCGGATGGTGTTGTAACACTTAATAGAAATGGAGATATGGTTGTAACTAACAAACCTGCAGATAAATTTATAGAGAATTGGTATTTTGAAAATAACATTAAAGTAAATAGTAAGGAATTACCGACGGAACTCAATGAAACATTGCAATTAGTTATTAGTGACGAAAAAGAAGCCTTGCGTGAAATAAATCTTCAAGGAAGAAATTATGTAATGTTAATGACTCCCTTATATGATCAATCCTATGTAAGAGGTGCCGTTGCCGTAATCCGGGATATGACGGAGGAAAGACGATTAGATATACTGCGGAAAGACTTTATTGCTAATGTTTCTCATGAGCTTCGAACACCGATTTCTTTACTTCAAGGATATAGTGAAGCAATTGTAGATGATATTGCCGAGAGTAAGGAAGATAAAAATGAACTTGCAAAAATCATTCACGAAGAATCATTAAGGATGAATCGACTGGTCAATGAGTTATTAGATATCGCTCAAATGGAAGCTGGTCATATTAAGCTCAATATCGAAAAGGTCGATCTTGAAAGCTTTGTACAGCGAATTATGAAGAAATTTCAAGGACTTGCAAATGATAATCAATTGGAGTTATCTCTAAAAGAGGATTTTTCAATACCGAATGCTTCTTTTGATCCAGATAGAATCGAACAGGTATTTACAAACTTAATCGACAATGCAATTCGTCATACTAGCGAAAATGGATTTGTTAATGTAATCGTCAAAAATACGGAAAACGAGTTGTATGTAGCAATTGAGGATAATGGTAGTGGAATACCTGAGGAAGATTTACCATTTGTTTTTGAACGATTCTATAAGGCAGATAAATCTAGAACTAGAAACAATCAGAAAAAAGGAACAGGCTTAGGCCTAGCCATTGCTAAAAACATTATCGATACCCATAATGGGTTACTAAATGTAAAGAGTAAATTGAATCAAGGAACAACTTTTAGCTTTATTATCCCGCAACGAAACAATAGCAAATATTAATTAGTTGAATGATTCTGTGATATCTTTTCAATCTATCCAACATATGATATGATACACTTGTAATTTTAACTTAATATAAGATATTGAATTTTGGTGTTGATGCTTAATAGGGAATCTAGTGAAATTCTAGAACTGTCCTCGCAACTGTAATTGATTTACGAAATAAGCAAGACCACTGTATGGCAATCATATGGGAAGGGCTTAGAGTAGGATAATATCAAAAGTCAGTAGACCTGCCAAGTTCGATTGTTTCAAGTGCTTCGAGGAAAAAGCAAAAGGGACATTAGGGTTCATGCAATGCAAGGATTGCTTTGATTTCGTATGTTTAAAAGCTATCTTCTTGATGCGAAGATAGCTTTTTTAGTTGTTATTCACATGAACAAAGTGTGCTACTAAACGATATTTGCTTTATTTTCTACATACTTAAAAATACAAATATGATAAAAAGGGTGAGCAGTATGAAAAAGTGGTTGTATCCGATAATTACTTTATTTATGGTAGTAGGTTTATTAATTGGTTGTTCATCAGAAGAAAGTGAGAACAATAATACTACCGTAAGCACGAATAATACCTCACAATCAGAAGAGGTTGCTGAAGATTCCGTTCGAATTACGGTTTCAATCAATGATGGGGAAGAGTTTGTAGACGAGAAAGAAATAGTTATCGAGGAAGGTGACATTTTAATGGATGTCATGGAGAAAAACTTCTATATCGAGACAGAATTTGATGGAACTTTTATTACATCAATCGAACGAGTTGCAGCTAGTGAGGAGGACAAGACTGCTTGGATGTTCTTTGTAAATGATGAAATGGCAACTGTTGGAGCGGCAGAATATGAATTGACTCCAGGGGATAAAATCGTCTTTGATTTACAGTCATGGGAATAATTACCATTGAATACGTATAAGTTAACACTGCTCGCACTTCTGGCGGCACTGGCAATTGCAGGCAGGCTTGTATTTCAAATCATACCAAATGTACAACCAGTTACGTCGCTAATTATTATTTGTGGGATATTACTAGGACCATTATCCGCTTTTATTCTAGCAATCCTAACAACATTTTTATCAAATATGCTGTTAGGTATGGGAATTTGGACAATATGGCAAATTATTTCATGGGGATTAATTGGCCTATTAAGTGGCATCTTAAGTAAATTCTTTAAAAAGCTTCCATTATATGTCATCGTAATTTTTGCTTTCTTTAGTGGGTATTTATATGGTTTTATTATTTCACTCACAACGTATCAAGTAACCGGTCACTTCTGGCCATATTATGTTGCAGGACTGCCTTTTGATACAAGTCATGCGATAGGTAATGCCATTTTTGTGATTATATTTTATCCAATAATCTCTTCTTTAATGAATAAATACGCAGCAAATCGATTCTCATTTCGAAATACCAATTAGACTCTAATTGGTATTTTTTTTGAATACAAGCCATTAGATCACACTTAGTTGCACTTAAGTAGGTAAGAAAGTCGTTATGCTTTCTTACCTACCTGTTTAAATCACTTTTTAAAATGGCCTAGATAACGTATAATAATTTCATATACTAGTCATTACACGTTAGTAGGCTCTTTATTGAAAGGTATATCAGAAATTTTAATGGAATCAGTTGGACACCCTTCATAAGCATCGTAAAGGTCGTCTACTAGTAATCTGGAAATTTTCTTTGTCCCTGTATTTCCATCAATTAAAACGTATGAGAGGCCTTCATCGTCGTAGCTGAATATTTTGGGAGCAGCAGCCCCACATGCACCGCAAGCAATACATGTCTCAATATCTACGATTGCAAATTTTGCCATTGCTTTTCCTCCTTACATAGAAACAATCTTCAAAAATTCACATCTTATTATCTATTTATTGTAAAGCGGATGCCCAATCATTTCAATACAGTAATGTAGGATTCTGCTCGGAACAACGTTCAGCCCCCAAAGAAGAGAGTAGTGTATACTTGCTGAAATGGTATTAAGCGAATGGAAAAACTAGAATAGATGCAAGTGATTTTATAATATAAGGAGATAAGTCAATGATATTTCATTGTATTCTACTCGAATGTTGTAAGCAAATCCAAACCGAAAGAACTGCTTCAAGCACCTATCATTTGCTTAAAGGGAGGCGGTCCATTCAAACAGTACAGGATGCACATCTCTATAAACTGGAACGTTATTTCGGTATTTATAATAAATTATCGAGAAAACATTTTAATCATACGATGGACGAGTTACAATTAAAAGGACTCCTGAATCGAATTAATCCCGATAAAATTGTCTTTGAAACCACTCCCGCAGCTACAGAGTGGCTTGATGTCAATAAACGAATTGCATTTCCATTTGAATCTTATGCTGGGCTGGCTTACCATGAAATAACAGAAATATTCCTTGAACGACTATTGCTTCTAATTCAAACCCTAACAAATAGTAAAATGCAATATTACTCTTTTATTCCAGTAATTGATAAACCAGTAATTGAAAAGTGGGTGAAGAAGGTTTATCGTAAAGTAAAAAATCAAGAAGCAAAATATCTGAATGCTATATTTCAAGAACTTCGCAGCATATTACAACATTTTTCCAATGAGGAAGCAGGTCTATTTATTGACCGACTAACAGGGTATAAAAGTTATGGGATGAGTATCAATCAACTATCTAAGAAATATGAATTATCTATAGATGATGTCCAATTAATAATTGTAAATATGATTCACCGTTTGCTATCAGTATTACATAATGAAAACGACAAATATCCTTTTCTGTCATTTATCATAAATGATTTAACAAGTGCTACACTTCTATCAAACTCAGCTTTTCATACTTCACAATTATTACTGCAGGGTTATTCAGTAGAAAAAATAGCAAGCATACGTGATTTAAAGATTAATACGATTCATGATCATTTAATCGAAATTGCTTTATATGAAACAAATTTTCCTTTACATCATTATGTAGACAATTTAGAGCAACAGGAAATCTTAAATGCAATCAAGCTAACGAATTCTTCAAAATTGAAGGAAATAAAACGTCGGGTTAATGATGATATCAGTTATTTTCAAATCCGACTTATTTTAGCTTTACAGAATAAACAATTTAAATAGGGTGAAACAAAATGAACCAGCAATTGACATTAGAGCAGGAATTGAATAAATACTTTAACTATTCTTCTTTCCGATTAGGACAGAAGGAAATCATCGAGGATATTTTACAGGGGAATGATGTTCTCGGTATTCTGCCAACAGGTTCAGGAAAATCGATATGCTATCAGCTGCCGGCAATGCTTTTAGAAGGGGTCACTATAGTTGTATCTCCACTTATTTCATTAATGATTGATCAAGTAAAACAGTTAAAAGCAATACAGATTAAACGGGTCGTTGCATTGAATAGTTTTATGGACCTGGATGAACGTAAAATGATATATAAAAATATCCAATCCTATAAGCTTATCTATATTTCCCCAGAATTATTACAACAGAAAGAGATTATTCGTTTATTACAGCAATCCAATATAAGTCTATTTGTTATTGATGAAGCGCACTGTATTTCTCAATGGGGACATGAGTTTAGACCAGATTATTTAAAGTTGAATTCGATAATTGAAAAATTAAACCATCCTAGAACATTAGCCTTAAGTGCAACTGCTACTCCAGAGGTACAACAAGATATTATTCACTTACTAAATAAACCAAAGATGGTAAAACATATTTATCCAATGGACCGGACGAATTTAACGTTTTGCGTCGAAAAAGTGAACGATGAGCAGGAAAAGATGGATCACATAGTTCAGCTATTAAGTGCCTACCATGTGCCCACCCTAATTTATTTTTCAAGTAGAATGGTTTCCGAAAACATTGCGAAACTACTCTCAGAAAAACTTCCAAATCATAATATTGCATTTTATCACGGTGGTATGGAGCAAATGGATAGGATCACAATTCAACAACAGTTTATGAATGATCAATTAGATGTAATCTGTTGTACAAGTGCATTTGGTATGGGGATTAACAAGGCTAATATTCGATTCATCATTCATTACCATTTACCGCTGCAAATTGAGTCCTACATCCAAGAGGTCGGGAGGGCGGGTAGAGATGGCGAATCCAGTGTCTGTTTATTATTATTTTCTAATAATGATTTCTACATTCCTTTAAATTTAATTAAAAACGAACTACCATCAGAAGAAATATTATCTTCTATTTTCCGGTATTTATATCGTTTATACACTGAGCGACGAGTATTACCAACGAATGAAGTTGAAATTGAAAATTTATTTCAATTAACCGAAACTCAGTGGCGATTTTTACGTTATCAAATCGAAAAACATGGTATGATTGCAGGTAATCGTATAAACTTCAACGAGGAAGAGTGGAAGCAGATTTATCAGAAGATCGAGCAGCTAATCAACGATAGAAACTCCATAAAAGAGAAAAAATTAAATGAAATATTGCAGTGGGTTCATGAAAAAGGTTGTTTGCGTAAAAGTTTATATAAAAGTTTCCAGCCTTATTATACTGAAGTAAAGGAAAAATGCTGCAGTAATTGTGGTTTTTCTTGGTCAGAATGGAATCCAGTTAAAATGAATATTAGGTTAGTCGATGAATCCAATTGGGAAAGCAGGCTAAGAAAGCTACTTTTAATAGGGGAAAATGAAAATTTATCAACCATTCAACATCAAAATCGCTTCCGTAAAGATGAGGTGTAGATAAAATGAAAAAAGAGACTATGCAAAAAGATCAAGCAGAAGAATTGCGTCATTTAGTCGACGAGATTGAGGATAATAAAGATACGGAGGTTTCTTCTACCATTTTAGAAAGAGAAACGGACAAGCGGGAAATAGATATATTAAATCTTCCGCCGAGAAAAGAAGTACATACAACGATTGAACGAACAAAACTAAGGATTAGCAAACCATTTATTCGCATCATATTCGTTATCATTATTCTAATTGCAATTCTAATCGTTAGCTATTATTTTATGTAATTTATGTTTTAATACCCTATAAAGACAAGATTGTTACGAATTAATATGCAGCGATTTATCATTAGCTACTAGTAAAAATTTTAATGAGATTAGTCAACAAAATAATTTAGAAAACCTTCATTTTCTAAACAAGTTCAGTCTTATCAAATAGTGTGGAAAAGGGTATAATATACGCACATACTATACTTGCATTCAGAAATGCTTTTTGTTTAAACAAAAACATTATTGTTACAAGGGCTGTACTAACAGATAATGGAAAAAATTTACTGGAAACAGTAAATGTAATGTTCAACAATTTCTCAAAGTGCATATAGTATATAAAACAATTGTTTTACCAATAAAAGAGTAAGAAATCACAATAGCAATTAATGCTATAGAAAAGTTTGAAGACTCTAAATGAGACACAATTAAAGGGGGATACTTATGCGTATTGAGCGATTGTCCGATGATCAATTTACCATATTTTTGACGTTTGATGACTTAATTGAACGGGGTTTTACTACAAATGATTTATGGGATGATGCATCAAGTGTCCGTAATTTATTTAGTGATATGATGTATGAGGCAAGTTCTGAGTTGGGTTTTGAGCTAGAGGGGATGCTGCTGGTTCAGGTGCATATTATGCAAGCACAAGGAATGCATGTCATTGTCACGCAGAAATATGATGATATGAATTGGGATGAAGACTTTATTGAAATGAAGGTTACATTAGATGAAAGCAAAGAATTAATTTTCTCTTTTCCGGAGTTTGAAAATATTATTCAAGTTTCTTTGTACTTAACGAATTTAGAAATAAATGGTGGTCAAGTATATCATATGGATAATCGATATTATATGTTATTTAAAGATGAGGATCTTAAAGATAATGATAAAGAAGACGTAATAGCGATTATGTCTGAGTACTCTTATCCAAGTATTATTACCTCCTATCGCCTAAAAGAATATGGAAAAGAAATTTTCAATCAAGATGCAGTAATGCAAATTATGGACAAATTTTATTAGTAGCAAGAAAAGATACGAATCTTAAAAGGCTAAACGTTAGAAGTTTTGTTAAGGGCTGGCTAGCCTAATGTTTTATAAATGGAAAGTTGTTGTAAACAGTATGGAGGGTGAGAACGGTATGAGAATAGCAGTACTTTATGGTGGGATTTCTGGTGAACGAGAGGTTTCACTAGCTTCAGGAAATGGAATTATCAATGCATTAAAACAAAAAGGACATGATGTAGTCGGAATCGATTTCAATCCAGAGAAATTAGATGAAATCATTCATTTACAAGTTGATTTAGTGTTCATTGGCCTACATGGCAAATATGGTGAGGATGGTAGAATCCAAGGATTATTAGATATGTTAAATATTCCTTATGTAGGTTCTGGAGTACTTGCTTCAGCCCTTGCGATGGACAAAGCCAAAGCAAAAAAGATCTTTGAAATGAATCACATTCCAGTAGCAAAGAGCAAAGTATTTCGTTTAACAAAGAAAATGGATATCACAGCAATTGTGCAAGATATAGAGAAAACATTTACTTTGCCATTTGTAATTAAACCCAATCGAGAAGGATCGACATTAGGACTCTCAATTATTCAAGATAAAAATGAGATAGAGAAGGCCGTTGAGAATGCTTTAACTAGTGATGATACCATATTAGTAGAAGATTTTATTAAAGGAAAGGAACTGACAGTTCCTGTCTTAGGTGAAATAGGTAACGAAAAAGCACTACCAATAATCGAAATTATCCCTAAAAATGCTTTCTATGATTATGAATCTAAATATGCTCCAGGCGGCAGTGAGCATATAGTACCAGCATCAATAGACGAACGCTTGGAAAAGCAAATTCAGGAATTTGCTGTACTTGCCCACCAATCACTTGGCTGTGAAATTTATTCTAGAGTAGATTTTATACTTTCGGAAAATAATACTCCAATTATATTAGAGGTAAATACACTGCCCGGTATGACACCGACAAGTCTATTTCCAGATTCTGCAAAAGCAGTTGATTTAAGTTATGAAGAGATGATTGATACTTTTGTTACTTTATCTTTAAAAAGTCGCTAACTATAGTTAATTGATAGTAATTAGTTGCATAGAACATTTTTTATTGCATATTTACTTGGAGGGTGTATACTAACTCTGAATGGTAATTATTTAAAATATATTTGGATAATTGTAGGAGGTAAGTTCATGGTTGCCGACAAAGCAGTTGATTCTGCAGATAAAACACAAGAAAACATGGATGTATTAACTTCAACACGTGCAGTTATAAAAAAAGCTTTAGAAAAATTAGGTTATCCTGATGAATTATATGAACTATTAAAAGAGCCTTTAAGAATGATGGCTGTTAGAATTCCAGTTCGAATGGACGATGGGGCGATTAAAGTCTTTACAGGATACCGTGCACAGCATAACGATGCTGTTGGACCTACAAAAGGGGGAATTCGATTCCACCCGGATGTAACAGCTGATGAGATTAAAGCATTATCGATTTGGATGAGTTTAAAATCAGGAATTGTAGACCTTCCATACGGTGGGGCAAAGGGTGGCATCATCTGTGATCCACGTCAAATGTCATTCCGTGAATTAGAAGGATTAAGTCGTGGCTATGTTCGTGCAGTAAGTCAAATCGTAGGTCCGACAAAGGATATTCCTGCACCAGATGTATTTACAAACTCACAAATAATGGCATGGATGATGGATGAGTACAGTCGAATGGACGAGTATAATAGCCCAGGTTTTATTACGGGAAAACCGATTGTTCTTGGTGGATCACATGGCAGAGAAACTGCAACCGCAAAAGGGGTTACAATTGTCCTTAAGGAAGCAGCTAAGAAAAAAGGAATCGATGTAAAAGGTGCTCGTGTCATTGTACAAGGATTCGGTAATGCAGGGAGCTACTTATCTAAGTTCTTACATGATGCAGGAGCAAACGTTGTCGGGATTTCTGATGCATATGGTGCATTGTATGATCCAGACGGACTTGATATTGATTATTTACTCGATAGAAGAGATAGCTTTGGAACTGTGACAAAGCTATTTAATACTACAATTTCCAATAAAGAATTACTTGAGCGTGAATGTGATATTATTGTACCAGCAGCAGTTGAAAATCAAATAACGGAAGAAAATGCGCCAAAAATAAAAGCTAGTATCATTGTGGAAGCGGCTAATGGTCCGACAACAATGGGGGCGACGAAGCTTCTTACCGAGCGTGGCATATTACTAGTGCCTGACGTATTAGCCTCTGCCGGTGGGGTGACGGTTTCTTACTTCGAATGGGTACAAAATAATCAAGGGTACTACTGGTCGGAAGAAGAAATTGACGATAAACTACATGAAATTATGATTCGCTCCTTTAACTCAATTTATGATTTAGCAGAATCTAGACGTGTTGATATGCGATTAGCTGCATACATGATTGGGGTACGGAAAATGGCTGAAGCATCACGTTTCCGCGGTTGGGTATAAAGAACAAAAGCGTAAGCGCCCGTTTAGCGACGTACGGACTGGACTGAGCCGTAGGAGATAAAGGAAACACGACGACCAAAGGGAGTCGATGTTGACTTATCGTACGGAGGTGAGGGAAGTCTCGCTAGTCGCTGGGCGCTGGAGCTGGACGTGGCGATTCTTGTCACAAGAGTTGTGACGGGAAAATTTTTATACCTTCTTAACCTTTGAATAAAACCGGGCAAATCTAAAAAAGTAGATTTGCCCGGTTTTAGTTTTCAAACATTGCTTGTAACTCGTTAAAATCCTTTGTTTTTTCTAATGCGATTAATAATTTGATTCTTGCTTTTTGACCTGTAAGTCCATTTGCAAAGATAACACCTATTTTTTTTAATTGTTTTCCTCCACCATTATAACCATATGTCGGCTGTACATTTCCCCGATAACATCTTGAAACAAGGATAATGGGAATATGTTTCTCAATCATTTGCTTGATAGCAGGAATCGTCTTATCTGGCAGGTTCCCTTGGCCGAGTGCTTCTATTACAACACCATCAGGATTAATAGAGTGAATCGCTTGAATAATTGTTTGATCCATCCCTGCGAATGCTTTTAAAAGGATTACCTGATGATTCGACAATGCTTCAACGGTTAAAGTTGAATGGTTTATTATTGTATGATTAAAGATAATCGATTCTTTTGTAACAATACCAATTGGTCCATATTGTGGACTTTGAAAAGTTGCAACATTGCTCGTTGAAGTTTTCGTAACGTATTCTGCTGTATGTATTTCGTCGTTCATCACAACTAATACACCCTTATTCTTTGCATTCTCATCCGCAGCAACCCGAACAGAGCTAATTAGATTATAAAGAGCATCAGATCCAATTTCATTACTAGACCTCATGGCCCCAGTAACGATAATTGGCTTTTTGGTAGTTAACATTAAATCTAAGAAATATGCTGTTTCTTCTAAAGTATCTGTACCATGTGTCACAACAATTCCATCATATTTTTCAATTAAATGATTAATGCTCTTTCCCAATTGAAGCATGTGAATTGGTGTAATTTGTGGGGATGGTAGATCAAAAACAATTTGTTCCTCAATATTTGCATGGATTTGTAAAAACTCCTTGAAACTTAGTAATGGGTGTTTTTTTGTTGTATTAACTTCACCAGTATCTTTATCTTCCAACATAGAAATTGTTCCACCTGTATGGATAATTAAAATATTTTTCATTAAACTCTCCTTTTTCCTATTCTCATTATATACACATAATGATACGATAAATGCATCGGCATTGGAAAGAGGTATATTAGAATGTTTGCGATCTTATCTGCGGGATTGGCCCCAATTATCGGATTAATGTCCTATTTCTATTTGAAGGACCGTGTTACCGAACCACTTTCATTAATATTTAGAGCGTTTATTTTTGGAGCGTTATTAGTATTTCCAATTATGTTTATCCAATATGCACTTGAAACAGAAGGTATCAGTAATAATATTTTTATTCAATCTTTTTTCTTTGTTGCTTTTTTTGAGGAATTTTTCAAGTGGTTTATCTTTCTGTTTGTTATGTATAATCATTCACAATTTGATGATCATTATGATGGAATTGTTTATGCAGTTGCGATTAGTCTTGGATTTGCTTCATTGGAAAATGTTTTATATTTATTTACAAATGGCATTGAGTATGCCATGTTACGGGCTTTTTTCCCTGTATCCTCTCATGCACTTTTTGGTGTTATCATGGGCTATTATTTTGGAAAGGCAAAACTAACAAATTTCCACACGAGATGGAATATATTTCTGGCATTGTTTATTCCATTCATCCTGCATGGAATATATAACTATATTCTTAAATCGCTTGCAAGTTCTTGGAGCTATTATTTAATTCCGTTTATGATTCTCCTATGGTTTATTGCTTTACATCGAGTAAAAATCGCGAATCAACCCGCTAAAAATTAATAGTACGAATTCAAACTCCCCCTGGAGAAATAAATGCAGGGGGAGTTTGATTTTAATTGATTATCATAATAAATCTGCTAATAGTTTTACATTTAATGAATAAAATAGACATTTACTCAAAAAATAGATATTACAAGACAATGGAAAGCAGGAGGAATCAAGATGAAGAAGAAAACTATCTCTCTTATTTTCATCATGGGCTGTATGTTAGTTATCGGATTTGGTTCAGTATTTAATCCGAATACATCCCAAGCCTTTAGCCCACAAGTTATCCAGCATGGCGCGACGGGGGATGATGTAATTGAATTGCAAGCTAGATTACAATATTTAGGTTTTTATAATGGCAAAATTGACGGAGTTTTCGGATGGGGCACGTACTGGGCATTAAGAAACTTTCAATATGAATTTGGACTAGAAATTGATGGTCTAGCAGGCCAAACAACAAAAAATAAGTTAGTAAATGCCAGTAATTATGATGAATCATTTGTAAAAGAGCAAATTGCTCAAGGTCGTAAGTTTACTCATTATGGTGGGGTAGAGAAAGAAAAACAATCCACTCCTAAGAGGGCTGCAAATAATAAAGGAACAGAAAAGCCAGAACCAACGACAAATGTGACTTCTGTAAATGTTCCACAAGGCTTCTCGCAAAATGATATCCAATTAATGGCAAATGCAGTTTACGGGGAAGCGAGAGGGGAACCATATGAAGGACAGGTAGCAGTTGCTGCGGTCATACTAAATCGGGTCGAGAGCGCATCATTTCCTGATACTGTAGCAGGAGTTATCTTTGAACCAAGAGCTTTCACTGCAGTAGCTGACGGGCAAATTTGGTTAACACCAAATGAAAGGGCTAAAGAAGCGGTAATTGACGCAATCAATGGCTGGGACCCATCAGCAAATGCAACATATTATTTTAATCCTGATACCGCTACTTCTCCTTGGATTTGGACAAGACCACAAATTAAAAAAATCGGTAAGCATATTTTTTGTAAATAGAAAGGTGGAAGGAACATGATTCGGTGGATACTAGTAGTACTTCTTGCCCTTGGAATTGCGGGCACTGCCTTTTGGGGCTATAAAGAACACCAAGAAAAGAATGAAATTCTAATGCAGGCAGAAAATACGTACCAACGTGCTTTTCATGAGCTAAGTTATCATATGGACATGCTGCATGACGAGATTGGTACCGTACTCGCAATGAATTCTGATAAACGATTGTCTCCACAAATGGTTGAAATATGGAGATTAACTTCTGAAGCATCATCTAATGTCGGGCAATTACCATTAGGATTACTACCTTTTAATAAAACAGAAGAATTACTATCAAATATCGGTGATTTTTCTTATAAAACAGCAGTTAGAAATTTAGATGATAAACCATTAACCGATGAAGAAATGCAAACATTAGAGAAACTATATACACAATCTGGTGATATTAAGGATGAATTAAGGCGGGTCCAGAATATTGCGATGAATAATAACTTAAGATGGATGGACGTACAGCTTGCAATTGCAGATGGGGATGAACAAACAGATAATTCGATTATTGATGGGCTTAAAACAGTCGAAAAAAGTGTTGAAGGATTTTCTACAACGAATGTAGATAATTCAGTGATTGGTGGCAATTCTTCTCTGAAGGACCATCAATATGAACTAATCTTAACAAGTGATAATGTAACAGAAAATGAAGCATTAAGAATAAGCCAGAAATTATTTAATACAAAGGAAAACGATAAAATAACTATCTCTGAAAGTGGAGAAGGAGCCAATATTCCACTATATTCTACTTCCTTCCAAAGTGATAGGATGAACGCATATATGGATATGACAAAGCAAGGTGGGCATCCGATTACATTATTAATAGATAGACCAGTTAATGACAAGAAAATAAGTTTAAATGAAGGATCCAAAAAGGCGAAGGCCTATGTAGATGATTTAGAATTTCAGTCAATGGAGTTGTTTCAAAGTACCGAATATGGCAATATAGGCGCATATTCCTTCCTATATAATCAAGACGGTGTCAGAGTATTTTCAGATGCGATTGAATTAAAGGTTGCGCTAGATAATGGAGAAATTATTGGGTTAACCGCAAAGAATTACCTAATGAATCATAAGAAGAGAGAAATTGAAACCCCTGCAATTTCTGAAGAAGAAGCAAGAGAATTTGTAAACCCAAATGTTAACATTCAAGAGCATTTTCTAGCGATTATTGATAATGATTTCGGTGAAGAGGTGTTAGTACATGAATTCTTAGGTGTATTAGGCAATGATACCTATCGAATATTCATAAACGCGATGGATGGTGTTGAAGAAAAAGTTGAGAAATTAGGTGGTACGGAAGTCAATTATCAAAGCACACTTTAGGGAATGGCGAAATGCCTTTCCCTTTTTTTATATATCTGTAATAATAGGTATATTGAATCATATATAAATGATGCAAAATTTTAATGCGGGGGTTAACGCATGAAAATAGGTACTGTACTTCACATCGAGTTAAATAATCCAAAAACGAAGAAAAACGATAAATATCGTTGTAAAGTTATTGAAATCAATGAACACTCTCTGATTATTGATTATCCAATAAATGAAATAACAAATAAAACTGCTTTTTTACCAAAAGGAAGATATTTTAGTGTGTCCTATATCGGGGACGATGAAGCTGTATATCAATTTACGAGTAATATAACTGCTAAAATCAGATTGAATGTACCGGCACTAGCTATCGAAAAACCTAACAAGGAAAATATACAACGGATTCAGCGCCGAGAATTTGTTCGAATTGAAGCAACGGTCGATGTAGCAATTCATAGTATTGATCAAACATTCAGCCCATTTGTTACGGTAACATCCGATATAAGTGGTGGAGGCCTTTCTATAATCGCACCACACAATCATAAATTAATAATTGGTGATATTGTTGATACGTGGATAACGTTATTAATGCATGAGAATAGATATCAATATATTAATGTGCGAACGGAAGTTGTTTTTATTAAGACATTAAAAAATAGTATTGAATTAGTCTCTCTCAAATTTATTGAGTTAGATAAATTGTCACAGCAAGGAATTATTCGATTTTGTTTTGAGAAACAACGAGAAGCAAGACAAAAAGAACTGCGTTAAATAAACAACACCGGTTGCACTAATATTTTTTATCTATGTTATCATTTAAAGTAATCATGTAAAGTCAGTCTTGCATGACATAAGATAATTTTATTTAGGTAGAAAAGCATTAACCTTTTTATATACAAATGATAAAATAAAACTAGCTGTGTTTTTTAACATATTTGAGAGGATTGGATGGATTTAATGAAATCAAAGAAAATAGCAATTGCAATCGATGGACCAGCTGCTGCTGGAAAAAGTACGGTAGCTAAAATCGTAGCAGAAAAACTTTCCTATATTTATATTGATACTGGTGCAATGTACCGAGCCTTAACTTTAAAGGCATTAAATCAAAACATTGATTTACACGATGAGCGAGCGTTAGTTCAATTATTATTACATACAAAGATTGAGTTACAAAAAAATGAGAAAAATCAAATCGTTTTGTTAGATGGCAAAGATGTGACCATGGATGTACGTTCACAAGATGTCACAAACAATGTTTCCTACGTTGCGAAACTTCCGGCAATTCGTGAGGAATTGGTACATCGCCAGCAATTACTTGCCTCTCATCGTGGGGTAGTAATGGATGGAAGAGATATAGGAACACGAGTACTTCCTGATGCAGAGGTAAAAATATATCTTATTGCAACTGTGGAAGAACGTGCTACTCGCAGACATGAAGAAAATAAACGCAGAGGCATTCCATCCAGTATGGAGCAATTAAAGAAAGATATTGAAGAAAGAGATCGAATTGATTCTGAGAGAGAGGCATCCCCTCTGGTAAAGGCTGATAATGCAATTGAAGTAGATACAACAGCAATGTCAATAAATGAAGTTGCACAATTTATTTTAGATGCAGCATCAAAACACCTTAATAACAATTAAATTGATGAAAATTGCAAAAATCAATTTACTTTACTTGACAAATAAATGTAATTATTAGAAGTTATAGAAAGAATAAATTATATATTTCTTATTTATATATTGGACAATCCTTAGGAGGCTATCGGCATGAGTGAAGAAAACAAAGAAGTACTTGAATTAAATGTAGGCGATGAGGTAAAAGGGACAGTTGTTAAATTAGAAGATAAACAAGTTCTTGTTGATATTGGCTACAAAACGGAAGGAATTCTGCCAATTAGTGAATTATCCAGCTTACATGTTGAGTCAACAAGTGACGTTGTAAAAGAAGGAGATTCTCTTACATTAAAAGTAAAAAAGTAGAAGATGATGAAGTAATTTTATCAAAAAAGGCAATTGATGCAGATAATGCTTGGCATGAGTTAGAAAGAAAATTTGCAGATGGCGAAGTTTTTGAAACAGAGATCAAAGAAGTAGTAAAAGGCGGTCTTGTAGTTGATGTTGGTGTAAGAGGATTTATTCCAGCTTCTTTAGTTGAAACTTACTTTGTAGAAAACTTTAGTGATTACAAAGGGAAAGCATTAACAGTAAAAATTGTTGATTTAAATAAAGAGCAGAACCGTATTATCCTATCTCATCGCGCTGTAATTGAAGCAGATGCAGAAGCCAAGAAGAATAGTGTATTGCAATCTTTAGAAGCAGGGCAAGTTCTAGAAGGTACCGTTCAGCGTTTAACAAACTTTGGAGCTTTTGTTGATCTTGGTGGTATTGATGGACTTGTTCATATTTCTCAACTCTCACATAAGCATGTAGAGAAAGCATCAGAGGTTGTCTCTGAAGGGGATAAGATTAAGGTTGAAATATTATCCGTTGACCGGGATAATGAACGGATTTCTTTATCCCATAAGAATACTCTTCCAGGACCATGGTCAAATATTGAAGAGCGTATCTCTGCTGGTGATATCCTTGAAGGTACTGTAAAACGCCTCGTTAATTTTGGTGCATTCGTAGAAGTATTGCCTGGTGTTGAAGGACTAGTGCATATTTCGCAAATAGCAAATCGTCATATCGGTACCCCAGAGGAAGTATTAGAAGTTGGGCAACAAGTAAGTGTAAAAGTATTGGATGTAAATGAGAAGGATGAACGAATCTCATTAAGTATTAAGGAAATTGAACAAGAACAAGCAGAAAAAGAATTCAAGCAATATGCAAAAGATGATGAGCAATCAGGTTTCCAATTAAGCGATATTATTGGCGATAAACTAGAGAAGTTTAAAAGATAACAATAAATATTAGAAAACTAAGACTGTCATCGAACCACTAGATGCTAGTCTTAGTTTTTTTATATAATATTTATTTATCCACTGAGGAAAGGCCCTGTCTGTCTAAGAGACAAGGCCTTTTTGTATAGATTTGAAAAAAAGTAGCAATACTGCCTAATGGTAGGTGATGATTATTATGGCAAGTGGAATTCTGTTTTATTGGTTTAGCTGGATCCTTTGGATTATTGCTACTTTTATTTTAAAAAAGAATCGATTGCGAACTTTTTTAGCGAGCTGGATATTATTATCTATTATTGGTACGTATGTTAATCTTCAGATTGAAAACCTAACAGTCTCTCTATCGATTATCATTCTATTTTTAGGTTCAATCGTATTAATCGCTCGTAATGATAATTTGCTTTATCTTATTTTCTCAGCCTTCACATTAATGATTGGTTATGCTTCGTTTCGCTTTTGGGAGTTATTATCACCCGTTTTAATGTTTTTACCGAGAGGCCTGCTTATTACCGTTCTCTTTAGTTTGTTAACCTGTATTTTAACTAGAAATTATTACAGTAGATTAAGTGTTTGTCTCCTTGGGATGTTAGCCGGTGAGTTGATATATCAGCTTACTGTATCTTATATTGGATTCAATGAAGTAATTGGGGAATTATTTTTCTTCGATTATTTATTGAGTACAGTTTTATTTATCACTTTTTTAAAAGTTGTTCATAAGGTAAGTAATGCGACGTTCAATTGGATTCGGAACTTTTGGGTACGACTGCGCCTGCAAAATCAATAATGATTAATAGAGGGTGAAAAGAGCAATATTCGCTCCTGCATAGTCAAATAGAAAGCAGGTCAATTGTCATCCTTTTTCAATGAGAGAAACAAATCATGCATTTATAATTAATACAAGAAGAACTTTTTTACCAGTAGATACCATGAATCAATTGTTAATATTACCTTCTTTTGCTAGAATGAATAAAGTTAATATAACTAGATCGCAAACGAGAAAGGAAGTTCCTTTTTATGAGGAAATCAGTAGTAGCAATTGTAGGAAGACCAAATGTAGGAAAATCAACGATATTTAATCGCCTAGTAGGTGAACGAATATCAATTGTAGAAGATATACCAGGTGTAACGAGAGATCGTATTTATGCACAAGCTGAATGGCTCCATCACACGTTTAATTTAATCGATACAGGTGGAATTGAAATTGGTGACGAACCATTGCTTGTGAAAATGCGCCATCAAGCTGAGATTGCCATTGATGAGGCGGATGTTATTATCTTCTTGTTAAATGGTAAGGAAGGTATTACCGCAGCAGATGAAGAAGTAGCAAAGCTATTATTTAAATCTAATAAACCTGTAGTTCTCGGTATAAATAAAATCGATAATCCTGAAATGCGGGATACGATTTATGAATATTATTCCCTTGGATTTGGCGAACCGTTCCCAGTTTCAGGCTCACACGGCCTAGGCTTAGGTGATATGCTAGACCAAATTGTCAGTTATTTCCCTCAAAAAGAAATGGAAGAAGATGATGAAGATACCATTCATTTTAGTTTGATTGGCCGACCAAATGTTGGGAAATCTTCATTAGTGAATGCTCTATTAAATGAAGAACGTGTCATTGTAAGTGATATTGAAGGAACAACAAGAGACGCTATTGATACAAACCTAACAGTAGACTCCCAAGATTTTGTAATCATTGATACAGCGGGAATGCGTAAACGCGGTAAGGTATACGAAGCTACAGAAAAATATAGTGTGCTTCGAGCTCTTAAAGCAATTGAACGTTCAGACGTTGTTTTAGTGTTAATTGATGCAGAAACAGGGATAATTGAACAGGACAAGAAAATCGCTGGATATGCACATCAAGCAGGGCGGGCAATCGTCATTGTTGTCAATAAATGGGACACAGTAGAATCAGATGAAAAAGCGATGAAGAACTTCGAAGAGAAGATTCGAGCACATTTCCAGTATTTAGATTATGCACCAATCGTCTTCTTATCTGCAAAGACAAAGAAACGTTTGCATACACTTATCCCAGTTATTAAACTTGCAAGTGAAAGTCATGCAAATCGCATCCAAACGAATGTGTTAAATGATGTTATTATGGATGCAATTGCAATGAATCCAACACCAACAATTAAAGGGAAACGATTAAAAGTATTATATGCGACACAAGTAGCCGTAAAACCGCCTAGTTTTGCTGTCTTTGTAAATGATCCGGAACTAATGCATTTTTCTTATAAACGGTTCTTGGAAAATAAAATACGAGATGCATTTGGATTTATTGGAACTCCAATTAAGATATTTGCAAGAAGGAGACAATAGGAGGAGTAGGCCTTGGAAAAAGTAGCAGTATTAGGTGCAGGCAGTTGGGGAACTGCCTTAAGCATTGTATTAGCCGATAATGGACATGAAGTTCGCCTTTGGTCACACCGCGAAAACCAAGTTGTGCTAATCAATGAAACGCATCGAAACGAACAATATTTAGATGTAACATTACCCGATCAAATTAAAGCATATGCCAACTTAAATGAAGCTATTAGTGGTGTGAATGTAATTGTAGTAGTTGTACCTACAAAAGCTATTAGAGAAGTATGCAAGCAATTAAATAGCATTGTCAAAGAAAAAGTTACAATCATTCATGCTGCAAAAGGAATTGAACCAGTAACCTTAAAAAGAGTATCAGAAATGATTAGTGAGGAAATGGCTGATTATAATGAAGAAGATATCGTTGTATTATCTGGTCCAAGTCATGCCGAAGAAGTTGCGCTTAGACATCCGACAACAGTAACGGTATCTTCAGTGAACACGGATAATGCCAAAATTGCTCAGAGTCTATTTATCAGTGACTCATTCCGAGTCTATACTAGTCCAGATATAATTGGAGTTGAGCTTGGCGGTGCATTAAAAAATATTATCGCCTTAGGTGCCGGTATTTCAGATGGTCTAGGTTATGGTGATAATGCTAAGGCAGCTCTAATTACGAGAGGATTAGCAGAGATTGCTCGATTAGGAACAAAGCTTGGAGCAAACCCTTTAAGCTTCTTAGGGTTATCTGGGGTTGGAGATTTAATTGTAACATGTACCAGCGTGCACAGTCGGAACTGGCGAGCTGGAAACCTTTTAGGAAAAGGACTAAAACTGGATGATGTGTTAAACCAAATGGGAATGGTTGTTGAAGGTGTGAGAACAGTTAAAGCAGCATATCAATTTTCTAAACAACAGAATGTAGAAATGCCGATTACAACTGGGATACATCAAATACTCTTCGAAGATAAAGCACCTAAAGATGTCGTCGATCAATTAATGAATCGTACGAAACGAGAAGAAATGGACGACCTCGCTTTACTTCTAATGGAACGCTATTCTCAATAACACGAAATTATACTTCTTGCATATAATATGTTGACTTAACATAGCAAGGAGGAGAATTTGTGAATAATTTCCAGAAGGGTTTATTTGATAAAATTCAACAAAATGCAAATATCAATCCTAATGATATCTTAAAGGTTGCTGATTCGGTTAAAAATGCTAACTTCTCGGATGAAAAGACCGTTCGTAATTTAGTGCGTAATCTAGTAAAATTAGCGAATAAACCTATATCAAAGGAAAAAGAAGATAAAATTGTACAATCTATTGTGAAAAACAAAATACCAACAGATGCGCAATCTTTGAACCAATTATTTAAAAAATGATTATCCTTAGGCTAGTGAGGATACATTTGGTCGTAGTATTGCATAAAATAAATCGCACAAGCATTCATGGATAGAGTCTGCATGGATAATTATTTAGTCAATCCGAGATGAGGTTAGCCCCCTTCATCTCGGTTTTTTCTTTAGGTATTTATCAATTCAGGAAGATCTCTTTTTCTACTGGGAATTTCCTTCATATGATATAATACAATTTGCAAGCGCTATAGATTTCTTGGTTAGGGGTGAGATTGTGTCAATTTCTATGCTCAAAATGTATATTTCATTTGCAGGGATGATTTTCTTAATTTTAGCAATTGGACTGATTGTACTTAGTAGATTAAAACTTAAAGGCTGGATAGCCGGTGTTGTATCATTTTTAGCGTACATATGCTTAATATTAGGGGCGTTAATAATATTATATATCGTATTTACTGGTCCAACCAGGTAAACGAAAAGGAGGCACTTGCTTTGAAATTTACATATATGCCAATTTTAACTGGACTAGTATTCATAATTTTTTTAAGCGGATGTTTATATCCAGAAAGTGAAAAAAAAGAAAACCAAATCCCATATGAAGATCAACTAGAAATTGTACAAAGTGCTGTGGAGCAATATAAGAAAGATACAAATGGATTAGTACCAATGAAAACAAAACCTAATGAAACACCAATTTTTGAGAAGTATATTATTGATTTCGCGCTATTGAAGGAACGGAACTTAATATCTGAAATTCCGAGTAATGCATATGAAAATGGTGGTGTATATCAATACGTATTAATTTCACCTGAAGATAATCCGACGGTGAAGTTAATCGATTTACAAATGACAGAAGCATTAAGAAGTATCAATGTACAGCTGGATTTTTATCGTAATGAGCACCAATACCCTCCATATGGTGAGAAGATCGCTGACAATGTATTTGCAATTGACTTTGAGAAACTTGATTTAGAAGCTGCGCCTACTGTTACCAGCCCTTATTCAAAGGAAAAGCTTCCTGTGTTAATGGATGCGGGTGGAAAGCTAATAGTAGACTATCGGATTGATTTGAATCATGCTTTAGAAGAATATGCACATGAATACGTAGAAGGTGACGATATCCGCTATATCTTAACGGATTATTCTCCTTTTGTGCCTGCTTACTCATTGCCATATACGATAAAGGATGGTGAACCTGTATTTTTAGTTCAAGAAAATAGTGAGTAGAAAAATATATCATATTTAAACCCATGCAACATATAATGTTGCATGGGTTTAATTTTATATATAAGAAAGTAGAAAAAGTAGCAAATCAATTTTGGTAAATAAAGTTTCATTAATTTACACATATTTAAGTCATATTATGATAGGACAACATCATAGACTTGTAGTGTCAATTATTCGTAGATTTTTTGATAAGTACGGAGATCGGGAGGGGATCTTTTGGAGAAAATCGATATTTTTAAGGATATCTCAAAACGGACCAACGGAGATATTTATCTTGGCATCGTAGGGGCGGTCCGTACAGGTAAATCAACCTTTATAAAAAAATTTATGGAGCTTGTTGTTTTGCCCAATATTGAAGATGAGAGTGAACGTGAACGTGCACAGGATGAATTACCACAGAGTGCAGCAGGAAAAACGATTATGACTACAGAACCAAAGTTTATCCCCAATCAGGCTGTGTCGGTAAGTGTCGAGGAAGGTCTTGATGTTAACATTAGACTAGTTGATTGCGTTGGGTATGCCGTTGAAGGTGCAAAAGGCTTCGAGGATGAGAATGGTCCAAGAATGATAAATACACCTTGGTATGAAGATCCTATTCCTTTTCATGATGCAGCGGAAATCGGTACAAGAAAAGTAATTCAAGAGCATTCAACAATTGGTGTCGTACTTACAACGGATGGCTCGTTTGGAGAAATTCCTCGCGCAGACTATGTAGATGCAGAAGCAAGAGTAATTGAGGAATTAAAGGAAGTTGGCAAGCCATTTATAATGGTCATTAACTCAGTGAAACCATCTAGTCAAGAAACAGAATTATTGCGTCAGAAACTAGTTGAAGAGCATGATATCCCAGTAATTTCAATGAGTGTCGAATCAATGACAGAACACGATGTATTTAACGTTCTGCGTGAGGCGCTATTCGAATTTCCTGTGCTTGAAGTCAATGTCAACTTACCTAGCTGGGTCATGGTATTAAAAGAAAATCACTGGCTAAGAGCGAATTATCAAGAAGCGATACAAACAACAGTTAAGGATATAAAGAGATTAAGAGACGTTGACCATATTGTTGGGAATTTCTCAGATTATGATTATATTGAAAAGGCAAACTTAGCTGGAATGGAAATGGGTGAAGGTGTTGCTGAAATCGATCTTCATGCACCTGACCATCTCTATGACCAGGTGTTAAAAGAGATTGTTGGTGAAGAAATTCGTGGTAAAGACCACCTCCTAGAACTTATGCAAGAATTCGCATATGCAAAAAGAGAATATGATCAAGTATCTAGTGCGCTCCATATGGTTAAACAAACGGGATATGGAATTGCAGCACCGACATTAGAAGATATGATTTTAGACGAACCTGAAATTATTCGCCAAGGATCAAGATTCGGTGTCAGGCTAAAAGCTGTTGCTCCATCAATCCATATGATAAAAGTAGAAGTCGAGTCAGAATTCTCCCCAATTATTGGAACTGAAAAACAAAGTGAAGAGCTAGTAAGATACTTGATGCAGGATTTTGAAGAGGATCCGTTATCGATTTGGGAATCTGATATCTTTGGTCGATCGCTAAGTTCTATTGTTAGAGAAGGAATTCAAGCTAAGATAGCCTTGATGCCAGAAAATGCACGATATAAACTCAAAGACACACTGGAGAGAATCATAAACGAAGGATCTGGCAGTTTAATAGCAATTATTTTATAGCAGCTAACTATTAGCTGCTTTTCTTATGGATTATTTTGTGCTATTGCTAAATCGAATGCATCTAGCTTTATCCCTTGCCTTTAAATTACTAAAATATAACGCTTATTTTTGTTTTTTTTCGTTTTGACAGCAGGAAATCCGTATAACACGTCGTATATATGTATAATGTAAGGCTTATAACTTTTTTTATCCTTTCAAGGATAAAAGAGAATAATAACCCGCTTTCGGCTATTATTTCGTGCTATTTTGCTACTTTTTTACTAAAATTTGATATAAATGGATATTTATTGTTGAATTTTGTTGCAAACTCAGTTAATATAAGCCTTGTCATCATTACAGTATGATGGTGTTTACGTATAAAAATAGGCAATTATGTGAACAAATGATAATAACTCATTTTTTTGTTCCAATGTCGTTTTTAAATTTTGGGAGGAGGTGAATGTCATGAACAAAACAGACTTAGTAAATGCTGTAGCTGAGAAAAGCGAACTTTCTAAGAAAGATGCTTCAAAAGCAGTTGATGCAGTTTTTGAATCTGTCATGGATTCACTTAAAAATGGTGAAAAAGTACAATTGATTGGATTCGGTAACTTTGAAGTACGCGATCGTTCTGCACGTAAAGGACGTAATCCACAAACTGGAGAAGAAATCGAAATCCCAGCAAGCAAAGTTCCTGCTTTCAAACCAGGTAAAGCCCTTAAAGATATCGTTAAATAATATTACATAGGGCATAAAAGGGTACGTTTTAATGCGTACCCTTTTTTATTTGCATTTTTAGTTTAGAGTAATAGAGTGAGGACTTCTAGAATTTAAATAAAATTAAACTGCATATTATTCTTTTCAATGAGACAAAATGATTGAAATTAATACCATTGGCACTATTATAATAGTTAGACAGTAAAAGTAGATGGGAGCGTCGATTATTAATGGACAATTCAACTTTAAATCCTGATTTCTTCGTAATAAAAGCACTTGAGGATGGTGTGAACGTAATTGGCTTAACACGAGGTACAGATACTAAATTTCATCATACAGAAAAATTGGATAAGGGCGAAATTATGATTGCTCAGTTTACAGAACATACATCAGCTGTCAAAATAAGAGGAAAAGCAGTCGTTCAAACTAGTAATGGAGAACTATCGTCAGAGTGAGACTAGAATGATCGTGCCTGTTAGATGAGCAATATTCTTTGCTGCAATATGTTTATTAACTTTCAGTAGACAATGATTTGGAACAAGCTAGAAATATGCTATAATGAATTAGCATTATTGAATAGGTGAAAGGTCTCAGGTGATTCATTTGAACACATCTAACATGGATACAACATATTTAAAAAGACTATTGCAGGATAGTATTCATCATAAATATTTAGAGAAATATATTAAACAACCTAATATTGACGAAGAAAAGCTTTTGATTTTATCTACGTTAATCAATAATAATCCTAGTTTAACTACAATTGAAAAAGAACATTATATTATTACTACGATGATGGTACAGATTGCACTTGATACACATGAGACAGTTCCAGTTAAGATGGTTGGAACGGAGCCCCATGAAGCTGTTAAAGCAAATCAATTAAAGGTGCTAGCAGGTGATTATTATAGTGGTCTCTATTATTTGCTGCTATCTGAAATCGAGGATTTCAATTTAATACATCGTTTAGCTACCGCAATCAAAGAAATTAACGAATTAAAAATGAAGCTGTATTATCGCGAATTTAACACATTTGATGAATATCTTTCTCTTATCGAGAAAATTGATACATTATTGATTTTAAGTGTAGCTAATTACATTAATGATCACTCCTTGGATATTATTTCAGGAGAATGGCTGTTAATGAATAAGTTAATTCAAGATAAAGAAAATCTTTTAATTGGATTTGAAGCATCTATTACGGAGCAAACTAACGTTGAACATAGAAGTTATCCAAATTCAACTTTCTTAACACGAGTCGATACAATGATTGAGTATAAAAAGAGAACATTAGAGAACTTACTGGTTAATTTACCTGTAGAACATACGGCATTTACATCACATGTAATTTCGAAATTACCAAATCTACTAAATGCGAAGATCTCTATTGCGGAAGAAGGGTAAGCAATGCAGGAACAGAAGCAATCAAAAGAAGAACGTGTACATCACGTTTTTGAAACAATTTATTCGAATTACGATTCCATGAACTCTATCATTTCTTTTCAACGGCATAAGGCATGGAGAAAAGATGTTATGAAACGGATGAATGTTCAAAAAGGAGCAAAAGCCTTAGACGTTTGCTGTGGAACAGGAGACTGGTCAATCTCTTTAAGTGAAGCAGTAGGAGCGAGTGGTGAAGTAGTTGGACTAGATTTCAGCCAAAACATGTTGTCTATTGCTGAACAGAAGAAAAAAGACTTAAACTTAAGCAACCTGGGAATTAATTCATGGAAATGCGATGGAACTTCCATTTGAAGACCATTCATTTGACTATGTTACCATTGGTTTCGGGTCTGCGAAATGTTCCGGATTATATGACCGTTCTAAAAGAACTATATCGTGTGGTAAAGCCTGGTGGAAAAGTTGTTTGCTTGGAAACATCACAACCTACTATGCTCGGCTTTAAACAATTGTATTTCTTCTATTTCAGATATATAATGCCGCTGTTTGGCAGATTATTTGCTAAAAGCTATAATGAATATGCATGGTTGAACGAATCAACAAGAGAGTTTCCTGACAAACAGAAATTAAGACAGATGTTTATAGATGCAGGATTCTCTAGCGTCCAAATTAAAAGCTATACAGGTGGAGTTGCAGCAATGCATATGGGCTTTAAATAATCATTATCAAAGTTTACGAATACTAATTAATTGAAAAATAGACATAAATACCTTATGAAATATGTATTTGAACATTATTTCCTCTGGTATATATAAAGGTGACCTATATGAAACTTCCTAAAACATATGGATATTTAAAAAAAGACTTAAATATTATAGAAAAATCATTACATCAAATTATACAAGCGGAGCATCCTATTTTGCGCAGTGCATCTACCGAATTACTAAACGCTGGGGGGAAGAGAATTCGCCCTATTTTTGTTTTACTTTCTGGACAGCTTGGTAATTTTGAGTTAGATAAGATAAAAACTGTCGCCGTTACACTCGAACTAATCCATATGGCAACACTAGTGCATGATGATGTTGTTGACGATGCGGAACTGCGCAGGGGAAAACCTACCATCAAAAAACTATATGGCAATCGTGTAGCAATGTACACAGGTGATTATATTCTTGCAAGAGCATTAGAAGAAATATCAAGCCTAAGGAATGCTGAATTACATAAATTATTTTCTAGAACGATTGTTGAAGTTTGTGAAGGTGAAATTGAGCAAATAGAAGACAAATATAATTTCGATCAATCTTTACGTGATTATTTACGAAGAATAAAACGTAAAACAGCTTTACTGATTGCAACGAGCTGTAAACTGGGTGCAATTGTTTCTGGAGTGTCTAAAAAGGATGCGAACAGGCTATATCAGTATGGCTACTTTGTTGGTATGTCTTATCAAATTATTGACGATATCTTAGATTTTACCTCTACCTCTAAACAATTAGGTAAACCTGCTGGTAATGATTTATTGCAAGGGAATATAACCTTGCCAGTTCTTTTCGGTATGCAAAATGACTCCTTTAATAAACGATTACGGGAAACATTTGCAGATAAAGATAACGTTCTACCAGAGGATATGGAAGCGCTCATTATTGAATTAAAACAAACAGATGCTATTCAAATGTCCTACCAATTAAGTGACCTTTATTTACAGAAGGCATTGCAAACTATTAAGCATTTTCCGAGTTCACGAGCGAAGCAAACACTTGTTGATATTGCTACATTTATCGGAAAAAGACGTTCTTAATATTGTTATTTTCCAATTAATTTGATAAAATCTATTAGGTTGTATAATTATTTACATAATAGAGGGGTGTTCAAATGGAAAAAACATTTGTAATGGTCAAACCAGATGGGGTACAGCGTAATTTGATAGGGCAAATCACTAACCGCTTTGAAAAGAAAGGATTCCAGTTAGTTGGGGCAAAACTAATGGTAATTTCGACTGAACTTGCTGAAACACATTATGCTGAACACAAAGAGAAAGCTTTCTTTGGCGAATTAGTAGAATTTATTACTTCTGGACCAGTTTTTGCTATGGTTTGGGAGGGAGACAATGTTGTTAATACCTCCCGTAATTTAATCGGAAAGACCAATCCTTCCGAAGCAAGTCCAGGTACAATCCGCGGTGACTTTGGTGTCATTGTTGACAAGAACATTATTCATGGTTCAGACTCTTTAGAGAGTGCTGAAAGAGAAATTAATTTATTTTTTAAACAAGACGAGCTTATTTCATACGAGAAGCAAGAAAGCGCTTGGATATATTAATAATTGCCCCCGTTTTAATCAACGGGGGCTTTTTAAGCTAAGAAAGAGGAGCACGAAAATGGAAGATGAATACATCCAATTTATAAAAAAGGTAAAGCTTAAAGTAGGTGTTGACCTAAGTTTATATAAAGAAGCACAGATGAAAAGGCGGATCACGACCTTAAGGGATAAGCGGGGTTATACTAATTTTACTACCTACTATAATGCAATTATAAAAGAACCTGAACTGCTAGATGAATTTGTGGATCGGTTAACGATTAATGTTTCTGAATTTTTCCGTAATCCTAAACGCTGGGAAGTGCTAAAAGAGACAATAATACCAAAATTATTGACAAATAAGCGATCCTTAAAAATTTGGAGTGCGGCATGTTCAACAGGTGAGGAACCATACAGTCTGGCGATAATGTTGAAAGAAAATTTCCCAACAGTTAACTATAATATTATTGCTACTGATTTAGACGAGATTGCTTTATCCAAAGCTAAGCAAGGAATCTATGCAGAACAAGCATTAAAAGAAGTTCCGAAACACTATAAACTTAAATATTTCAGTGAAGTGAACAATCAGTACCAAATTAATTCATCACTAAAAAAAGAGATCACTTTTAAAAAGCATAATTTATTGGCGGATAAGTATCCTGCAAATATTGATCTTATCGTCTGTCGTAATGTATTAATTTATTTTACAGATGAAGCAAAGGAATTAATATATCATAATTTTAGTGATGCATTGATAGATGATGGCGTTCTATTTGTTGGCAGTACGGAACAAATCTTTGTTCCTGCAAAGTATAATCTAGGTATTGTCGATACATTTTTCTATCAAAAGTTATAAGAAATTACATAATTAGACGGATAGTTTGAATAAATACAATTATATACAATATTTTTTTCAGAAAGTTTCACCAAAATGTTTTGAATTATGCTATAGTAATTAGAAAAACCTTAAAAGGAGAATGTAAATTGCGTTACTTAACAGCAGGGGAATCACATGGCAAACAATTAACAACAATTATTGAAGGTATTCCAGCAAGGATGCCCATCATAAAAGAGAACATCAATGATTCTTTATTAAGGAGACAGCAAGGGCATGGTCGTGGTAAACGAATGCAAATCGAGAAAGATTTAGTTGAAATTACGAGCGGCATTCGTCATGGCTATACATTAGGTTCTCCTATCTCACTCGTAATAAATAATGACGATTTTAAGCATTGGACAGATATTATGGGTGAAGATCCAATTGATGAGGATACAAAAGTTCGCAGGGTTATCACGAAGCCAAGACCCGGACATGCAGATTTAAATGGGGCATTGAAGTACGGGCATCGTGATATGCGAAATGTATTAGAAAGATCCTCTGCTCGTGAGACTGCTGCTCGAGTTGCGGCTGGTGCAGTGGCAAAGACATTGTTAAAACAGCTAGGGATAGAAGTTTGTGGGTATGTGAAAGAGATTGGCGGCATTCGTGCAGAAGAAGTAACTTCACTTACAATGGAAGAACGAATCCAAATTTCACAGAATTCTCCGGTAATGGTGCTGGATAAGAATGTAGAACAAGCAATGATGGATAAAATTGACGAAACGAAAAAAGTAGGCGATTCAATCGGTGGCGTATGTGAAGTATACGTTGAAGGGATGCCCGCTGGAATTGGTTCCTATGTCCATTATGACCGAAAACTTGATTCACGGATTGCAGGAAGTGTTGCAGGCATCAATGCTTTTAAAGGTGTTGAATTTGGGATCGGTTTTGATGCTGCAAGATTGAATGGTAGTGAAGTACATGATGAAATTGCTTGGGATGAAGCTAGAGGATATTACCGAACCTCAAATCGCCTCGGCGGGTTTGAAGGTGGTATGACTACAGGAATGCCAATTGTTGTAAGAGGTGTAATGAAGCCTATTCCGACATTGATGCTAAAGCCACTTCAAAGTGTTGATATCGATACTAAGGAACCATTCAAAGCAACTGTGGAACGTTCCGATGCATGTGCAGTGCCAGCAGCATCTGTTGTGATGGAGCATGTTGTTGCCTTCGAATTAGCAAGAGCAATTACAGAACAATTCCCTAGCGATCAATTTCCAACACTTAAGAAAGCGATAGATGAATACCGTGAAGAGATTAGGTGCTTCTAATGGAGGAAATCGAAGTCACATCAAGTTCCCATTCTTACAAAATTATTATTGGTGAAAAGATTCGCTTTCGACTTAAATTATTTCTGCCAAAAGAATATTCATCTATTTTTATCATTTCTGATGAGATGGTAGCTCCTTTATACATTGATGAAATAAGGAGTAACTTTACTAGGGAAAAGATTTTTCAAACAATACTGCCACCCGGAGAACAAACTAAAAGCATCGAAACTTTTTATAGCGTACATACAGCTGCAATTAATGCTGGGTTAGACCGGAATTCCTTGATTATTGCATTAGGAGGCGGAGTTGTCGGCGATCTCGCCGGATTCGTTGCTGCAACTTATATGCGAGGAATAGATTATATTCAAATTCCAACAACGATCCTTGCGCATGATAGTAGTGTTGGTGGAAAAGTGGCAATTAACCATGAACTAGGAAAAAATTTAATTGGCAGCTTTTATCCACCGAGAGCAGTAATTTATGATGTTGAAACATTACAGTCTCTCAGTGCCCGTGAAATTCGCTCAGGCTATGCTGAACTTGTGAAGGAAGCTCTTATTGCAGATCAGAATTTTTTTAACACGCTTATCAATACTGATATTCAGCAAGTGACAGCAAAGGAACTCCAATCCCATCTTTCCCTTGGAATCAAAATCAAAGCAGATATTGTTCAAGAAGACGAGAGGGAGTCAGGTGTCCGGATGTATCTTAATCTTGGACATACACTGGGTCATGCCCTCGAGGCGGAAATGGGATATGGAAAGCTAACGCATGGAGAGGCAGTTGCAATTGGTCTACTATTTACACTCCATGTTAGTGAAAATATGTTTTCTAAGCAAATCGCATATAAACCACTAATTGAATGGTTAAAAGAAAACAATTACCCACTTAAGCTTCAGCGATTAGACGATAACGCATTATTGAATAAAATGAAATCAGATAAAAAGACAGTAAATAGCAAAATAAAAATGGTTCTACTAGATGATATTGGTAGTCCACTAGTGAAAGAGTTAAGTGATCAGGAAATACTTGATTCCTTACATTCATTTAATAGAAAGTTGGTGACCGAATGAGTCGTGGTGTTAGAGGAGCTACAACTTGTACAGCAAATGATGAAAAACAGATGATTAGAACTACAAAGGTATTAGTTGAAGAAATGATAGATAAGAATAGTATTGATCCAACAGATGTTTCCCACGTGTTTATTTCGGTTACAAAGGACTTGACAGCAACCTTTCCCGCAAAGGCGTTACGAGAAATCCCAGGATGGACGTATGTGCCTGTTATGTGTATGGCAGAAATAGATGTTGATAACAGTTTACCCGCATGCATCCGCATTATGATGGTTGTCAACACCGACAAACCACAGCACGAAATCAAACATATTTTTCACAATGAAGCAATTAAATTAAGACCAGATTTAATTAAGGGTGAATTACGTTGAGAAGAACTGTAGTGATTGCGGGACTTGGTTTAATAGGTGGTTCATTGGCAAAAAGCATAATGAAATCAGAAGAAAATTATGTTATTGGCTATGATGTTAATCAAGATTCATTAGAGTTTGCAATATTAAATGGGATTGTCCACGAGACTTCGACATCCTTTACGGAATCTGTACAGGATGCAGATATCGTTATTTTAGCGGCACCAATATCCGAATCCATTCAGTTAATAGGAAAATTAAATGAATTGCAGCTCTCAAAAGAGATGATTGTATCAGATGTTGCTTCTGTAAAAAGTTCCATTATTAATGCAGCATCGTCATTGACTAATGATAAAATTAGCTTTATCGGCGGACATCCAATGGCTGGTTCCCATAAAAGAGGAATCAGCGCTGCTAAAGCACATTTATTTGAAAATGCAACTTATGTATTAACCCCTTCTATTCGCAGTACAGAGGAAAAGGTAGAAATCCTTAAAGACGTATTAAAAAATACGAGAAGTAAATTTATTGTTTTAAGTCCTGATGAGCATGATGAAATGACAGGAGTTGTGTCCCATTTTCCACATTTGATTGCCTCTTCTTTAGTTCATCAAGCGAGAAAGTGGGGGGATACACATTCATATCTTCCGAATCTTGCAGCAGGTGGTTTTCGTGATATTACAAGAATAGCTTCAAGTAATCCAGAATTGTGGCAAGACATCTTCTATCATAATCGTGAAAAAATGTCAGTGCTGTTAGAAGAATGGATTCAAGAGATGATTGATTTAAAAATACTAGTAGATAACAATAAGAAGAATGATATGATTACATACTTACAAAATGCTAAGAATTATCGCGATGGTCTGCCTAGTAAAGATAAAGGTGTCATCCCTTCTTTTTATGATGTGTATGTTGACATTAAAGACCAAACAGGTGCTATTGCAGCAGTTGTACAACTTTTAGCAGATCAGCAGATCAGCATTAAAAATATTGAAATCTTGGAAATGCGAGAAGGAATAACAGGTGTCTTGAGATTGAGCTTTTATTCTAAAGAAGCACAAGCGGAAAGCTCGATATTCCTACAAAATAATGGGTTTGACACAACGATTTTATAATGAGAGTATAATTTGAACTGAAAAAGGAAGTGGTCATGATGGCAACGCATGTATTAGCACCTTTTAATAAACCTTTGCTTGGGGAATTGGAAATTCCGGGTGATAAATCTATTTCTCATCGCGCAGTAATTCTCGGTTCCATTGCAAATGGGACAACAAAGGTATCTAATTTCTTAGATGGCGAAGACTGTATGCGGACCGTTAAAGCATTTCAATTAATGGGTGTATCCATTGAAAAACAAGAATCAACTGTAATTATTGATGGTAAGGGTTCTAATGCATTACAGGAACCATTAGAGCCTTTATACTTTGGTAATTCCGGAACAACGACAAGATTAATGTTAGGAATTCTTGCTGGCTTACCATTTTTCACTACTGTTTACGGTGATGCATCGCTTACGGAGCGCCCAATGGATCGGGTAATTGATCCACTAAGAGAGATGAACGCTACAATCGATGGCAGAAAAGCTGGGAGTTATTTGCCACTTTCCATTAAAGGAAACTCTTTACAAGGAATTACCTATACACTTCCGGTTAAAAGTGCGCAAGTGAAGTCAGCTATATTATTGGCTGGTTTATTTGCTAATGGTGAAACGAAAGTAATTGAAAATACACCAACCCGTAATCATACCGAAAACATGTTACAAGCATTTGGGGCAGCCATATCATCTGATGGAAGTGAAACGACAATCACAAACATCCAGACATTAACTGCCACAAATGTATATGTACCTGGAGATATCTCATCTGCTGCATTCTTTCTAGTGGCTGGTGCAATTGTTCCAGGTAGTAAACTAACCCTGAAAAACGTTGGCTTAAATCAAACGCGTACAGGGATAATAGATGTGCTTCTTACAATGGGGGCTGATTTACAAATTACAAATCAACAGGTAAGTGGCGGGGAAGAATTTGGTGATCTCACTATTACGTATAAAGAACTTAATAGCATCGTTATCCAAGGTGAAATTATACCTCGTTTAATCGATGAGATTCCTGTTCTTGCATTATTAGCTACCCAAATCGAAGGAACCACTGTCATTCGCGATGCAGAAGAACTTCGAGTGAAAGAAACAGATCGTATTAATGCTGTTGTAGACGTTTTAACGACGCTTGGAGCTAATATTGAAGCAACAGATGACGGAATGGTCATCCATGGAAAAACCACGCTTACAGGTGGTGAAATCAAGTCCTATAATGATCATCGTATTGCAATGATGGGAGCAATCGCATCATTAATTGCAAAAGATGATGTTGAAATTGATGATGATTCTTCCATTTACATTTCCTATCCAAACTTTTTCGAACATTTAAAGGAAATTACTGTCTGATTATAGAAGAGCTTACTATTAATAGTAAGTTCTTCTATTTATATTTGCCGATTAAATATCGCTTGCTATATAGATTTGGGATGAACTAGTTTGGAGTGAAGAGAACTCACGGGCCAGTCGCTCCAGAAATACACTTCGCGCACCTTAGGGCAGCAAGGTGAGCCTACTCGTGCTGTCAAACTTCGTTGTCTCACCTAGGTTCTGTTTCCCGCAGGAGTCTTCGTGTATTTCTTCCGCTGGGGATTGTGCATTAACTAAAAATGCAAACCTACTAATGATCGTAATTGATTTAGCACAAGGAATGGAGATTCCTGTAAATAGAACCGCCATCCAGATTTGAGATCACAATTTTTTCTAGTTAACAAATAAATGCTTATTATCTTTCGCTATATAAAGCAACTGCTTTTTTGAAAACAGCTTATCTACTAGAACAGAAACCAATATCTTTTCATAATTAACATTGTATATTACAATTAAGTAGTGTTATTTAGATTGGCATTAGTACCCGTCTATTAGGAAAGGATGTTTTGATGGATACCATTATGGAAGCTGTACAATTATTTGAAAATAATGAAGCTGAAAAAGCATTGAAGCTTTTAAGACAACATATTGAAATTGCATCTGATGATGAAAAATTTACGATTGCACAGCTATATTTGCAATTGGGATTTTTACAAGAAGCAAGAGATTTATTAACAGAGCTATTAGAAATATATCCGGATGAAAGTGAGCTGAAGCTTACAATTTCGGAGGTTTTTATTGAACTAGAAGATGATGAATCGGCGATAAATCTATTAGTGGGAATTAAAGAAGAGGATGAATTATATGTTCAAGCATTACTTCAATTAGCTGATTTATATCAATCACAAGGATTATTTGAAGTAGCTGAACAAAAATTGCTTATCGCAAAACAGCTGGAACCAAATGAAGAAATCATTGATTTTGCACTTGCTGAGTTATACTTCTCAATTGGAGAGTATAAGAAAGCTATTTTATATTATGAAAAGGTTGATACGAAAGAAATTGTTGCTGTTTCAATAGATGACCGATTAGGTGAAGCATATGCAGCTGCGGGGGAATACGAAAAGGCATTAAGCTATTATAAAGAACATGAAAACGAGGATCCTGAACGTCTATTTAGATATGGTATTACAGCATATCAAGCGGAACGAACGGATATTGCGATAAAAGCCTGGGAGCATGTAATCGACCTCGATCCGTATTATCATACTGTTTATTATCAGCTGGCAAGAGCATATGAGGAAGAAGGAAGACCAGAGGAAGGTTATGCTATCTCAAAAAGAGGAATTCAGATAGACGAGTTCAATAAAGAATTACTTTTACAGGCTGCAACATTTGCACATCAATTTGGTGAGGATAAACAAAGTGAAGAATTTGCGCGAAATGCTGTCGCACTTGACACTGATTATAAAGAAGCAGTGCTGTTTTTAATTGAACTATTCAAAAAACAAATGAATTATCATGCAATTATCGATCTATTGTTAGAAATTAAAAAGTCAGATGCAGATGATCCACTATATGAATGGGAATTAGCGAGAGCATATAATGAAATTGATTCCTATGACCATGCATTAAATCATTATAAAGAAGCATATAATACTCTAAGCCAGGATAGTGACTTCGTGAAGGAATATGGATACTTTCTAACAGAAGAAGGGAGGATAGGAGAAGCGATTCCGATTTTTGAATCTTATTTACTATTACAACCTTTAGATGGGGAAGTCGAGGAATTTGCAAATCGATTAAAATTATCAAGAAATGATGATTCTCCATATGCTTAAAGTAAGTAATATATAAAGGGAGGAAGAAGTGATGAATACTCCTAATTCTATTAATGATAAAAAAGGCTTTATTCAGTGGTTTTTAAATCATTATCAGTTAAAGAAACGAGAAAGCGTCTGGATTTTAAATTATTTAGTAAATCATAAGGAAATATTAACTAATGTACATTTTGTACAGGATGTGAAATTTACTCCCAGGGGTATCGTGATGACAGCCCATTGTTCTGATGAAGTGCCCTTTCGCTTCTATAAGAATCAATTAGTGACCACGGACGCCGAGAAATCCTTTCATGATATTCGCTTAAATCAGCAAGAAGATTTATATATTCAGCTAAATTTCAAAAATGCGAATCAAAATGCTTACTATGCGTCTATTATGGAGGAAAATCCCTTTATACCTGATGACTATTTTATTACAAAGAGGGAAAGAGATATTGCGAAACAAATATTAGACAAAACCGTTTTTGATTATAAGCGAAAAATACTTTTAAAAGAAATCGATCAGGCATTAGATGAAATGGATCAAGAGAAATTTATCACCCCTGTCTAATCAGCTTCCATATACTTGAAAAAGGTTTCTTTATTCAACCTAAATTGCAGAGGCAATAGGTTGATTTTTTTTTTGCCAAATTGAGATACTATTTTTAAGATAGAAGGGGGGATTCATTAAATGAGGTGGAGAAGTTCAGATTTAAATCAGTATGAAAATGCAAAGCAATACGTAGATACGATTATTATTCCCTGCATGCCATTTCACATGGATGCCAATTCAGAGAAACTAGCATTTCAAAATGAACTTCTAACTATATTTGCTAGTGAGATAGAGAAGGTGCTTGCAGGCAGAGTAATGCTAATGCCTACATATTCTTATTTAAAATCAGCAGAAAAAGAAGCGGAAATAAGGCGAATTAATGCTTGGATTACAGACATAAAAAAGCAGCCCTTTACCAGCATTTTTCTACTAACATTAGATGCAGCTTGGAAAAAGAATGAACAGGCACTAGATGGACACTTGCTTTGGTTACCATCTGTCCAATCAGGTAATCTTCAATCAAATGAAATGAAAGCAGTAATTCGTGATCAAGTTAATCAAATCATAGAATTAATTCGTTCCTATTGGTAGGATAATTTATCTTTAAATCTACTAGCAACTTCTATTGCGAAGGGTTTCACTAGTAATCTCTCTTTTCAGACAATATCAGGCAATTATTTAGTTTAAAGGATGGATATTTATTGACCGAATAAATAGATTGCGCTATCATGGTATTGTCCTAGTAATCTGAAATATTTGAGTAACCGTGATTAACGTAAAGAGGGGGGAAAGTCATGAGCAAAGAGAAACAACAAGTTTCCCGTAGACAGTTTCTAAATTATTCACTTATGGGTGTTGGGGGATTTATGGCAGCTGGATTACTTGTTTCTCCAATTCGCATGGCGATTGATCCAGTTCTAAAGAAATCAGATTCTGGTGATTATGCAAATGTCGGCTTATCTGTTGACGATATTACGACAGAGCCACAACGTGTTGATTGGACGATTGAGCAAGTAGACGGATGGTATGAATCTGAACCAAGTAAAACAGCATGGGTATATAAGGATGATGATGGTGAAATTGTAGCATTATCACCAATCTGTACACATCTGGGCTGTGTTGTATCATGGGAAGGGAGCGAGCAATACCCTGAGCAATTTTACTGTCCGTGTCATGATGGGCGCTATGAAAAGGACGGAACGAACATACCTGGTACACCTCCATTAGCTCCGTTAGCTGTTTATGAACAAAAAGTGGAAAATGGGATATTGTTTTTAGGTAATGCGATTGATAGAAAGGGGGCGTAATCACTCATGTTACAGAAAATTTATGACTGGATTGATGAACGAATAGATATTACGCCGATTTGGCGTGATATTGCGGACCATGAAGTACCCGAACATGTTAATCCAGCCCACAATTTTTCTGCATTTGTCTATTGTTTTGGCGGTTTAACATTTTTCGTCGTAGTAATACAAATTCTTTCTGGAATGTTCTTGACAATGTATTATGTTCCAGATATTGAGAATGCATGGAAATCTGTTTATTACTTACAATCAGAAGTTGCCCACGGGCAAATTGTTAGGGGCATGCATCACTGGGGAGCTAGTGTTGTTATCGTTATGTTATTATTACATACTTTACGCGTATTTTTCCAAGGGGCATATAAGAAACCACGTGAACTTAACTGGATTGTTGGGGTATTAATTTTCTTTGTAATGCTTGGTTTAGGCTTTACAGGTTATTTATTGCCTTGGGATAATAAAGCCTATTTCGCAACACAGGTTGGTCTGGAAATTGCTGAACAGGTTCCATTTATCGGTACCGAGCTTAAGACTCTTTTAGCTGGTGATGCAACAATTGTTGGGGCACAGACGTTAACAAGATTCTTTGCTATTCATGTATTTTTCTTACCAGCTGCTTTATTTGCACTACTCGCAGTACATTTTATTCTAATTCGTAGACAAGGTATTTCTGGACCACTATAAAAAGGAGGGGAAAGCGATGCATAGAGGAAAAGGTATGAAATTTGTTGGGGATTCTCGGATCAAAGCTGAGAAAACATCACAAATACCAAAAGACTATTCCGAATATCCTGGTAGAACAGAAGCGTTTTGGCCCAACTTTTTATTAAAAGAATGGTTAGTAGGTGCTGTGTTTTTAGTTGGATTCCTTATTTTAACATTAGCACATCCTTCTCCATTAGAGGGAATGGCTGATCCTACAGATGCAGCCTATATACCATTGCCAGATTGGTACTTCTTGTTCTTATATGAACTTTTAAAATACAAATATGCCAGTGGTGATTTTATTTTATTCGGTATTCTTGTACTTCCTGGACTAGCATTTGGAGCACTACTCTTGGCACCATTTTTAGACAATGGTCCTGGAAGAAGACCACATCAACGTCCAATTGCAGTAGGTATGATGTTACTAGGATTAGTATCTGTAATCTGGTTAACATACACTTCTGCGTCACATGTTAATTGGCAAGAGCGAGCAGAAGCAAACAAACCGATTCCCGAGAGCTCCGTTGTTGTTGACACAGAGCATGAAGGTTTCGCTGCTTATGAGGCAAGCTGTATGACATGTCATGGTGCAGAGTTAGAAGGTTCTGCAGCAGCGCCAACTCTAGTTGGAACCGAACATTCTGCCGAGGAAATTGCAACAATCGCTAAAGAAGGTATTGGTGCAATGCCAGCAGGAATTTTTACAGGTTCTGATGAGGAACTAGAGCAATTAGCAGATTTCATTATTACAGTAAACGAATCTGCCGAGTAAAAACAACTTCCTATTCTTTCACTCACATAGGAAAATTGGATATTAAAAAAACACCTTTGCCACTTGGTTGGTGAAGGTGTTTTTTAACGATATATGTGAACATTCTAAATAAGGCAGGTTAAAAGATGATACGATACATACTTCTTGATAAACGCTTCTTACTTTGCTTATTTATCATTAATTTATTTGGAACAATTTATGGATATATGTGGTATTGGGGACAATTAGCAATTACTCCGGATATCTTCTTGCCATTTGTTCCTGATAGTCCAACCGCTAGTCTTTTTTTTACTATCTTTCTTCTATTCTTTATATTTGATAAACATGTTCCATATATTGAGGCACTGGCAGTCACTACATTATTTAAATACGGAATATGGGCTGTAGTAATGAATCTGCTAACCTTAATTATTGAGGGGTCACTTAGCTGGCAAGGTTATATGTTAATGGCTTCGCATGCGGGAATGGCGATTCAAGGCTTACTCTATGCCCCGTTTTACAAAATTAAACTTAGGCATATTGCAATTGCAGCAATTTGGGTATTACATGATGTCGTGATCGATTATGTATTTGGTATGATGCCCAACTATTCCGTGCTTTCAAACTTTATGGGAGAAATTGGATACTTTACATTTTGGTTAAGTATTTTATCAATATTAATTGCCCACTTCCTTACCGTTAGAAACAAAGCACAGAATTAGTTCTTGTTATAAATGTTTAAATACCTTCATACATTTATTAAATAAGATGTATGTGAGGTGATTTCTTTGGTAAAAAGAAGAAGGCTTTATCTTTTATTACCACTCGTCATTCTCATAGTGATAATGGCAATAAATGCCATTCCAGTATATGCAAACCCGCAACAAACGGTTGCTGTATCCGAAAACAACTCAGAGTGGGCAACATTTATTTACTCGTCATTAATCATTGCTGGACTAATAATTAGTACATTATCGTATGTAAGTTGGAGAAAATATAAAGGGAAACGCAAAAGAGAGCAAAACAACGACAAAATGGTTGACTAATAGCGCAAATTTGACTAAAATTGACCTTAATAAATCTTTTCGAAATTATATGGAGGAATGTACATGTTTGGTAGTTTAGGCGGCTATTTGATTTATATTGCGATTTTAATGATCATTCCAATTTGGGCGCAATCAAGAGTAAAAAGCACATATAAAAAGTACTCTAAAAAAGCAACCTCATCACAAATGAATGGTGCTGAAGTAGCACGAAAGATTCTTGATGATAATGGCTTATATGATGTATATATTGAAGAAACAAGAGGGTTGTTATCAGACCATTATGATCCAAGAAAGAAAGTTGTTCGACTCTCGAGTGACATATACCATGGTCGTTCAATGGCTTCCTCAGCAGTTGCTGCGCACGAAGTAGGGCATGCAATCCAAGATGAACAAGGTTATGCTTTCTTACGATTTCGGACTGCATTAGTACCAGTTGCAAATATTGGTTCAAACCTTTCATTTGTCTTTATCTTAGCCGGTCTCTTTTTCGGAATGACAGAAATGTTTCTATTAGGAATCATCTTTATGGCTGCTGCAGTATTATTCCAGCTAGTAACACTGCCAGTTGAGTTTGATGCCTCTAATAGAGCGATGGGGCAATTGGTTTCTTCTGGGGTTATTCGAAATAACGAAGAACGCGAAACAAAAAAGGTACTGAATGCTGCAGCAATGACATATGTAGCAGCTGCATTAACAGCTTTAGCAGAACTTGTTCGTTTTATCTTAATGTTTGTTGCATCAAATGATGATTAAATGAACAAAAGCTTAAAGCTAGTTTAGCGACTTACACGGCGCCCCGTAGGTTGGGGTGGTTCGACGTGTCGAACATTCCTGCGCAGGAGATAAAAAGGGATGACAGCTGTCATCCCTTTTTATTATTCTCTTATCGGCTTTTTATTCTCATCCAATGTAAATCCTTCCCCAAGTACATCATGTACAGTTGTAACAGCAACAAATGCATGTGGGTCAATTTGATTAATGATACTTTTCAGATGGACAATTTCATTTCGAGCAACAATACAATAAAGTACCTCTCGTTTTTCTCCAGAATAGCTCCCACGTCCATCTAAAACCGTAACACCTCTATCCATTTTAGTTAGAATTGTTTTAGCCAATTCATCACTTCGATTGGATATAATCATCGTACCCTTTGCTGAATAGGCCCCTTCTTGAAGAAAATCAATGACTCTAGCTCCTATGTATACTGCGACTAGCGTATACATCCCTTGATTTAACTCCAAAATAACGAAGATGGAAGTAGTAATAACAATAAGGTCAAAGAGGAACATTGTTCTTCCCATACTCCAGCCAGCATATTTATTAACGATTCTTGCTATGATATCTACTCCACCAGTTGTTCCGCCAAATCTGAAGATAATTCCTAGACCAACTCCGATAAATACACCGGCAAAAAGAGCTACAAGTGTCATATCATTTTGCAAGTTAATCGGAAATTGATATTTTTGAAATATACTCAAGAAAACTGATACGGCGACAGTTCCAATTATTGTGTATAGAAATGTAGACCTTCCAAGAAATTTCCAGCCAATGAAAAATACAGGGATATTCAATACAATATTCATGACTGCTGGATCCCAGCCCCATAAGAAATAAAATAATAATGTTATCCCAGTAAATCCTCCTTCACTTAAGTTGTGCTGCATATTAAAGTGAACAATACCAAAGGAAAAGATAGCCGAACCTAAGAGAATAAATAAAATATTTTTAAGTTTTAATCCAAAAAGCATTTGGGAACCTCCCTATTAATCGACAAAAATTTATACAAAGTCCTTTCTTATTATAATCGCTTTGGATAATAATAACAATTCATTCCATTATTAACTGGAAATGGTTCGTATATATAACAAAATGCAGAAGAAAAAATTTGTCAAAATACAATACATTCGCTAACATGAAGATAGAATCTAATTCATGGAGGAGTAATTATCATCGATAAACCATTATATAATACTGTAGATATTCAAAAACGGGTTGATGATTATATTTCGCAATTTAAAGAAGGTTATTTCTCGCCATTAAGCTTAATGGCTAGAATGACGGAGGAAATTGGCGAGCTTGCTCGAGAAGTAAATCACTATTATGGCGAGAAACCAAAGAAATCAACCGAAGTTGAGAAAACGGTGGAGGAGGAGCTTGGGGATATTATTTTTGTCCTTACATGCTTTGCAAACTCACTGGATATTGATCTTTCACAGGCATTTAACCTAGCAATGACAAAGTTTGAAACGAGAGATAAGGATCGTTGGACACGTAAAGAAGATTCTTAAGAGATAAGTTAGTTTGGGAGGAAATTATCATGACAATAAACATTATAGTAGCTGGCCCTCGTGGTAAAATGGGTTCAGAAGCAATTAACATGATTGAAAAGGAAGACGCATTTCGGTTAGTTGCATGTATTGATAGAAAAAATGGTGGAAAAACATTACAGGATATTGAAAGTCTGCCCGCATTAAATATTCCAATATTCGATGATGTTGAAGCTTGTTTCGAGAAAATAGAAGCAGATATATTGATTGATTTAACAGTACCAGAAGTGGGATATGTACATACATTAGCAGCTATTAAGCATAATATCCGTCCTGTAGTCGGCACTTCCGGCTTTACATCTGAGCAAATCAGTGAGTTAACTGCTTTAGCTGAAGAGAAGAAGCTTGGTGCGATTATTGCTCCAAATTTTGCGATTGGGGCTGTTCTGATGATGAAATTTTCGCAAATGGCTGCAAAATACTTCCCTGACATTGAAATCATTGAAAAGCATCATGATAATAAATTAGATGCACCATCAGGGACGGCAATAAAAACAGCAGAACTTATAAGAGAATCTAGAAATAGAAAACAGCAAGGACATCCTGACGAAAAAGAAACAATTAATGGAGCAAGAGGGGCAGAATTCGACGGAATGAGAATCCATAGTGTTCGTCTTCCAGGACTTGTAGCCCATCAAGAGGTTATCTTTGGTAGTGACGGTCAACTCTTAACAATCAAACATGATTCATTTAACCGTGGTTCCTTTATGGAAGGGATCAAATTTTCCGTTGAAAAGGTGATGGAGCTAGATAAATTAGTATATGGATTAGAAAATATTTTATAGAATCGAGATGACACATATTGAAAATAGGCATTACCTGTTATCCAACTGTTGGTGGCTCAGGTGTCATCGCTACAGAACTTGGAAAGCTATTGGCTGAAGCAGGCCATGAAATACATTTTATATCTTCAAGTATTCCATTTCGTTTGGATAATTTCCATCCGAGAATCTTTTATCATGAAGTAGAAATCAATCACTATCCTGTTTTTCAATATCCGCCATATGATCTAGCACTTACCTCGAAAATGGTAGAGATAATCGATCAAGAGAAACTCGATATTCTCCATGTTCACTATGCGATGCCACATGCAATCTGCGCGATTCTTGCAAGGGATATCGCAAGCCATAAAGTGAAAATCGTAACAACACTGCATGGTACTGACATTACGGTGCTTGGTATTGATACAACATTTAGGAAAACGATTAAGTATGCCATCGAACAATCCGATGCTGTAACAGCGGTTTCCAGAAGTTTAGTTGACCAAACTATGGAAATGCTGCAAGTGAATAAAGAAATCGAGGTTATCTATAACTTTGTAAATGAAAGCGAATATGTGAAAGAGGAACAGCTAGCACTGAAACAACAATATGGAATCAAACAAGATGAAAAGGTTTTGATCCACATTTCAAATTTCCGGAAAGTGAAGCGGGTACAGGACGTTATTTATACGTTTAACCTTGTTCGAGACAAGGTTAAGAGTAAGCTGCTTTTAGTTGGCGATGGTCCGGAATATTCAAGCATGGTGAAATTGGTGGAAGAATTGCAATTAGTTGATGATGTCCTATTTTTAGGGAAGCAGAATAATATTAGCAAATTATTATCAGTTTCAGATATCCTGCTATTATTATCGGAAAAAGAAAGCTTCGGACTTGTCTTACTAGAGGCGAATTCTTGTGAAGTCCCGTGTATCGCAACAAATGTTGGTGGAATTCCCGAAGTTATAAAACACGAAGAAACTGGGTATCTTGTAGATTTAGGAGATATTGAACAATCCGCTGCATATTGTATCGATTTATTAACTGATGAAGCAAAACTAACCCGTATTTCTGAAAATGCGTACTTGCATGCTAGAAATACCTTTCATTCTGCTTCAATAGTAAAACAATATTTAAGTGTCTATGATAAGGTGTTAAGTCAATGAATAACAGAATGATTGGTGATTCTATGTTTACACAACCTTTTTTAGCTGCAAAACCAATTCTCGAACATATTGAAAAGCATCATCATCAAGCATATTTTGTTGGTGGGTGTGTTCGTGATTTTTTATTACAACGTCCAATTGGGGATATTGATATTACAACTTCAGCAACACCCGAACAAATTCAGGAGATTTTTCCTAAGGTAATTCCAGTTGGGATAGAGCATGGTACGGTTGTTGTCAGGCATGAACATCAATCGTATGAAGTGACGACATTTCGTGTAGATGGCGATTATATCGATAAACGGCACCCCGATTCTGTGACCTTTATTGATAATATTGATAAGGATTTAGAACGTCGTGATTTTACAATCAATGCGCTGGCAATGAATATTAAAGGAGAAATCCTTGATTTATTCGATGGGAAGAGCGATCTTAAAGCAAAAATTATTCGTACAGTAGGAAATGGAGTAGAGCGTTTTTCGGAAGATTCATTGCGAATTATTCGTGCATTGAGATTCGCTAGCCAATTGGGCTTTACAATTGATGATGAAACTTTTAACGCGATGATGCATGTAAAACAAGAAATTGAAGGCCTTGCTATGGAACGAATAACCAATGAGTTTACGAAATTATTTTCTGGTGCATTTGTAGATCTTGGCATCCATTATCTACAGAAGCTAGAAATCCATCAATATTTACCTATATTTCATGAACATCCAGAACTTATGTACAATCTACCTGAATCACTCCAACCATCTAAATCCTTTGGTGAAGTAATTGCATTGCTACACATATTGAAACGTGAAGTATCTGTGTTAACATGGGTAAGTGCGTGGAAATGCTCTAATAAAATAAAACTGGAAGCAATCCAATTAGTTGAAGCTTATTCTTATTATATAGAACAAGGGATTGACGCTTTACTAGCTTATCGTCTTAAAAAAGAATACTATGAAGGATTTATTCGTTTAATGAATAGCTTGCATCCAAATTCAATACAATTGCAGGAATTAATCGGATTAGAAGAGCAGCTTCCCATTAGGTCTAGCAGAGATTTAAGTATTAATGGCAATGATTTAATAGCATTATTTCCAAATATAAAAGGTGGTCCATGGTTAAAACTGTTGCTAACAACCATTGAAAAGGAAGTTATCTTCGGTCGATTACAAAATACAGAACATGATATAAAGGAGTGGATAAAATGGAATCCACCCGAAATAAATTAATCCAGCTACTTGCAGCTAACTCGGAACAATATATTTCTGGTCAATTATTATCGGATCAATTGAAAATTTCTAGGAGCGCTATATGGAAACATATGAAGGAGCTTGAGAAGGATGGTTACCAAATTGAAGGGAAATCAAACAAAGGCTATCGAATTATTAGCTATCCAGATAAACTAAGTGAAAACACCGTACGCTGGGGTCTGGAAACCGACTGGATTGGCAAGAACATTATTCATAAAGAATCGACAACTTCAACCCAGCATATTGCACATGATGAAGCTCGTAATGGCGCAGCGCATGGAACAATCATCATAGCTGATGAGCAAACAAAAGGAAAGGGAAGAATGAATCGTTCTTGGTTTTCAACAAAGGGAAAGGGAATGTGGCTTAGTATCATTCTAAGACCAGAAATCGCTCCACAACAAGCCCCACAGTTGACCTTATTAACAGCTACGGTACTAGCTGATGTTTTACAATCTTATTGTAATGTAAAACCATTAATTAAATGGCCAAATGACATTTTACTTAATAATAAGAAAACAGCTGGGATTTTAACAGAGATGCAAGCAGAACAAGATATTATTAATTATATTGTTATTGGAATAGGACTTAATGTTAATCAATCAACATTAGAACTTTCAGAAGAAATACGACATAAGGCTACTTCATTATACATTGAAACAGAAAAGGAAAATTCAATTAATGCATTGATTCAAGAAATATTAATGACATTTGAGAAGTCCTATGATCAATATATCAAGAATGGCTTTCCCGATATTAAACAGAAATGGGAAAGCTATGGATTTAAAATTGGAGAAGAAATAACAATAAAGACAATAAAGGATCACTTTCATGCAACATTTTTAGGAATCGAAGAAGATGGGGCATTACGTATCAAGCGAACTGATGGATCAATCCAAAGATTGTATTCGGCTGAAATAGATTGGTTTGATAAGTAGGCCTATCATTAGTGTTAATTTGACGATGAAAAAAATGATGCTATTATGGATTGATGATTAAGTTACTAAGAAATGTGTAAGAAAGCAAGGTGATGCTTGTGCAAAGATATGTAGTGATTGATTTAGAAACGACAGGTCATTCTCCTGCAAAGGATGATAAGATCATTGATGTGGGAATTGTCGTTATCGAAAATAGTCAAATAACGGAAACGAAAACAACTCTATTTAACCCAAACCAACCGATTCCACCATTTATTACAAATCTGACCGGGATAGCTGATGAGGATGTTAAAGATGCCCCATTCTTTCATGAAAAAGCAGATGATATTATTTCTATTTTTCAGGGTAGCTATTTAATCGCTCATAACGTACCTTTCGATTTAGGTTTTTTAAATGCGGAACTAATAAATCATAACAAACAAATTTTACGTAACCCTGTAATCGATACAGTTGAACTATCCCGGATATTATTTCCAAAAGCACCTGGATATAAATTAGGCCAATTAGCTGAGTATCTCAAGATAGAACATGATGATCCACACCGGGCATTGTCGGATGCTTATGTTACAGCAAAGCTATTTCTAAAACTGGAAGAGAAAATCAATACATTGCCATATGAGACCGTTAGCCATTTATTGACATTAGAGAAAATGTTGAAATCGGATTTATATGAGCTATTAACCACTAGACAGCAACAGTTAGCATTTTCAACTTTTAAAAATGAACAGATTGTGTCCTTTAACGGGATTGCATTTAAGGAAGTTGAGGATACTAACGCAGCTGTAGATGGGAATTTACCTTCGTTTGGTGACTATTTAGATGATATATATGAGGAAGCAGGTTCAATTAAGCGATATATGAAAAATTATGAACCTCGTCCTGGTCAGCGGCAAATGTCAGAAACAATTTTTGACTCCTTTCAAACGAGGAGTCATGCACTAATAGAGGCAGAGACGGGTACAGGGAAGTCACTCGCATATTTAGTTCCGACAATATATGAGGCAGTGAAAACAGGTAAACGAATCGTTATTAGTACTTATACTACCCAACTTCAAACCCAATTATTAGACGAGGAAATACCATTAATTCAGAAATTAATTGGTTTTCCTTTTAAAGCTGCCTTGTTAAAAGGGAAAAATCATTATATAAGTCTAGAGAAATTTGCACATGAATTAAATACGAATCAACATGAGAACTATGATATCACGTTGACAAAAGCAATGATTCTTATTTGGCTAACAGAAACTGAAACGGGCGATATAGATGAGCTACATCTAACGTCAAGCGGCTACTTATTTTATAAGCGAATATCAACTGATGCAGAAGGAATGATTGATGCTTATTCTCCGTGGTTTGCAAAATCCTATTATCAGAAGGCAAAGAAAAAGGCACAGCAAGCAGATATTATCATTACGAATCATGCATTACTTTGTACAGATATGTTTAATGATTATCAGTTTTTACCTAGCTATAATCGTGTAGTGATTGATGAAGCACATCACATTGAAGATACAGCTTCACACCACTATGGATTAAAGCTGGATAATATTAACATGCAATATGCATTAAATCACATTGGGATTAGTGAAGAAGCGAAGCTATTTGGTAAATTTTTAGCCAAATATTCCTTCGATAAAAAAGAAGTTCCATTAGAGAGATGGGACTCCATTCTCAATGATACTAAATATGAAATTGACGTATTATTTCAATCGTTGTATCAATATGTCATTTCAAAACAAAAAAATGATAAGTCTTTAAGTGATATAGGCAGGATCCAGTATCGGTTTGATTCCAAAAAAGAAGAATCAAAAAAATGGAATGTAATTAAAGAAATGGTAACTCGACTTACATTTTTTATTCGAGACTTAATTCATATACTCGCTATTGTCGAACAGCATTTTGATCAAAATACACCGTTAGATAAACATGATAAAGATGATTTACATGGCATTATAAAATTACTTCAAACATTTATTGATCATTTAGAGCAACTATTTTTACTTGAAGATAGTGTTCCACAAGTAAAATGGATTGAAATTGACACAAAGAGCACAAAAAACGCCGTTTATTTGTATTGTGAACCAACCGACGTATCTCAATTATTAGCAGCAGATTTCTTTGAAAAAAAGGACAGTGTAATTTTAACAAGTGCAACATTAACGATGAATGATTCATTTACTTTTATTCAGAACCGTTTAGGTTTAGCGGATGATCGTTTAGTGACAAAGAAATTCAGCTCTCCATTTACATATCGCGATCAAGTTCAATTGTTGATACCAAACGACTTCCCCGATATTAAATATGGAAATACCGACGATTTTATTTATGCGACCTGTGAAGCAATTTTATCCCTAGCGGAGATAACAGATGGAAGAATGCTCGTATTATTCACCTCCTATGACATGCTTAGGAAGTCTTATTACTTATTAAAAGAAATCATTGATACAGATAAGTATGTTTTAATTGGACAGGGTATTTCCAGTGGCAGCCGTGCGAGGTTGAAGAAAAACTTCCAAACCTTTGATCAAGCAATTCTATTAGGAACGAGCTCATTCTGGGAAGGTGTTGATATTCCAGGAGATGATCTATCTTGTCTCATGATTGTTCGATTGCCGTTTCAACCACCAGCACATCCAGTTTACGAAGCGAAATCAAATTATTTAAAAGAACAGGGCAAGAATGCCTTTATGGAGCTATCCTTACCAAATGCAGTTATTCGATTCAAGCAAGGATTTGGCAGATTAATTCGTTCAACAAGTGATCGAGGCATTGTATTTGTCTGTGATGCTAGGATTAAGAAAGCACGCTACGGAAAAAACTTCTTGAATTCCATACCAGACGTCCCAATTACCTACGACTCAACCCAAACTCTAATGAGTAAGGCAGAGGAATGGTTCTAGAGAAGTCTCATTTATTATCTTTTGCTTTTTAAACTACGAACTTGGAGTTAGTTCACAGTTTATGTCAACCGTTAATCATCCATTGTTTGAAAAAAACAAAATTCGAAAAAGACTACTGATGTCAATAAGTATCCATCAGTAGCTAAGGTAAAGTGGTATGGGCTAAAGATTTTTGTTGAATGTTATAAAAATAAAGCAAAATAGACAAAAAAATTGTATACTATTATGGTGCTTCATCTTAATAATATCAACTTGCTCTTATTGTTAGCAATAGTGCATCATCCTATGATTAGTAAAATTTGATAAAACAAGAAGTTTTTTAATAAAAGAGAGAATGTAACCAGCATTTACGCTATAATAGCGGTATTCACCAGAGAGTTTCACAATTTTAATCAAAAATAGGATGGAGAGAATAATGAACAACGGATATTCACAATCACCGAAGCGTAATTGGCTAATAAAGGGTTTAATTACCATACTTGTTATAGCTGTAGCTTGTTTAATTTACGCCTTATTTTTGTATAATAATTTATATGAGAGTAAAGTTGAGGGATTTGCTGAAACGAAAAAACAAATTTTAGCACAGACGGCAATAACTGAAGTTGATAAAATAGAACGTTACAATGGTGACAGTCCTTACCATGTAGTGTATGGTAAAAATAAGGAAAATGAAGAGAAAATCATCTTCTACCCTTTAAATGGTAAGGAGAAAAACCTGACTACAGTCGATCAAGCCGATATTATATTAGAACAGCAAATTTTAAATGCCTGGAAAAACCAATGTAATCATTGTGAACTAGTACATATTTCACCAGCGCTCATGGATCAAGAACCATTATGGGAAATTGCTTATTATGAAGATAACAAGTCAAGATATGTATTGGACTATTTATCGATGGATGATGCAAGTCGCAAAGAACAACTTCATTTTTCCAAGCTTATAAAATAACGAATTAAAGTTAATCTAAGAACAGCTTGAATTTAATGGAACTTATAGCATTCCTAATCAATTGATGTATAATATACAAGAACTCAGAAGGTTTAAGAAAACAAATTTATCGAATCAGCTATTAATAAAAGTTCAAGCACCTATATAGACGATTCAACTCTAATCAATAATTTTAGTTTTACGGAGGTATTATTTATGAAAACAACTATTTCACAAGTAGCAAATCATCTTGAGCAAACCGTTACAATCGGAGCATGGCTAAGCAACAAGCGTTCAAGTGGAAAAATAGCATTTCTTCAGTTGCGTGATGGTACAGGGTTTATGCAGGGAGTTGTTGTGAAAAGCGATGTATCGGAAGAGATATTTCAAATTGCAAAAGGATTAACACAGGAAACATCTATTTACGTGACAGGGAAAATTGTTGAAGATACAAGATCAAAATTTGGCTATGAGATGCAAGTATCCGGTATCGAGGTTATACATGAGTCACATGATTATCCAATCACTCCAAAGGAGCATGGGATTGAGTTCTTGATGGATCATCGCCATTTATGGTTACGTTCTAAAAAACAGCATGCAGTGATGAAAATTCGAAATGAAATCATTCGCGCTACTTATAATTTCTTCAATGAAAATGGCTATGTAAAAATTGATCCACCAATACTTACTGGATCTTCAGCGGAAGGTACAACAGAGTTATTCCATACGAAGTATTTCGAAGAGGAAGCATATTTATCTCAAAGTGGCCAATTATACATGGAAGCTGCTGCAATGGCATTTGGAAAGGTTTTTTCTTTCGGTCCAACATTCCGCGCTGAGAAATCGAAAACACGTCGTCATTTAATTGAGTTTTGGATGATTGAGCCAGAAATGGCATTTGTTACGCATGAAGAGAGTTTAGAAATTCAAGAAAACTATGTTAGCTATGTTGTGAAATCTGTTCTTGATAACTGTCAGCTGGAATTAGATATTTTAGAACGTGATTTATCTAAATTAGAAAATATTACTGCTCCATTTCCGAGAATCTCTTATGATGATGCAATCACATTGCTAAAGGAGAAAGGATTTACAGACATCGAATGGGGAGAAGACTTTGGAGCACCTCATGAAACAGCAATTGCTGAAGACTTTGACAAGCCTGTATTTATTACGAACTACCCAGCAGAAATCAAAGCATTCTACATGAAGCCTGTTCCTGATAGACCTGAGGTTGTATTATGTGCCGATTTAATTGCACCTGAAGGTTATGGTGAAATCATTGGCGGTTCACAACGTATTGATGATTTAGAGTTAATGAAAGAACGTTATGAACAACATGGATTAACTGGCCCTGAATATAAGTGGTATCAAGAGCTAAGAAAGTATGGCAGTGTACCACATTCAGGATTTGGTCTAGGACTAGAACGGACGGTGGCATGGATATCTGGTGTTGATCATGTCCGCGAAACAATCCCATTCCCTAGATTATTAAATCGTCTATATCCGTGATTTATTAAAGAATAAGGATTTTCGGTGTTTAATCTATAGAATCCGTTACAAGATATGCAGATAAAAATCCCTTGTTAAGTATTCGCAAGGGATTTTATTTTTGTGTACATGCTATACTGATATTGAGGTGCAAAATATATGTCAAATTCAATACCATTTCAAAAAATATTATTAAATCAATTACCAATCCCCATTAAACTTCTAACAAGCTATCATTCCCTTGGTTTAGATGAAAGGGAGGTTATGGTGATCATCCACTTATTGCGTTATCTTCAAGAAAACAATGATTTTCCAACGCCATTTGAGCTTGCAGAACAGATGACAATATCTGAAAAGGATTGTGCAAACATTCTTCGGAAGCTAATTCAAAATGATTTTCTTGCAATTGAACAACAAATGAATGAGGAGCAACAATTAAGTGAATCATATTTACTTGATCCTCTTTGGGAGAAGCTATATTCTCCAGTCCCTGTTCAAGAAGAAAAAACAGTTGGGACGATTTTTATTTTATTCGAGCAGGAATTTGGCAGACCGTTATCTCCTTTCGAAATTGAAACAATTAATGCATGGTTAGATGAAGATAAAATCGCACCAGCATTAATAAAAGCTGGCTTACGTGAATCGGTATTAATGGGCAAACTAAACTTCAAATATATTGACCGAATTCTTAGGGAATGGAAGAAAAAAGGGATACATTCAGTTGAGCAAGCCCGTGATGCTAGCAAAGGCTTCCACAACAAACAAGTAATAAAACAAGATAACCAACAAAAGAGGGATACCTCCTTTTATTATAACTGGCTAGAAGGGGAAGAATAGAAACATGTTGAATAAAAAGCAAATCAGATATTGTCTAGATGCTATGGCAGAAATGTTTCCAGATGCAAAGGGTGAATTAATTCATTCCAATCCATTCGAACTGGTCATTGCCGTCTTATTATCTGCTCAATGTACAGATAAGCTTGTTAATAAAGTAACTGCTGGTTTATTTCTTAAATACAAAGAACCAGAGGATTATTTAGCAGTACCTTTAGAAGAATTACAGCAAGATATTCGATCAATTGGCCTATACAGAACAAAAGCAAAAAACATCCAGAAGCTCTGTCAATCATTAATTGATGATTTTGCTGGAGAGGTACCAAGAACTATAAAAGAATTAATGACGCTTGCCGGTGTTGGAAGAAAAACAGCAAACGTCGTTGCTTCCATTGCTTTTGATGAGCCAGCAATAGCTGTAGATACCCATGTAGAACGGGTTTCAAAAAGGCTTGGGATCTGCAGATGGAAGGATTCCGTAATAGAGGTAGAAGAAACATTAATGCGTAAAATACCTCGTGAAGAGTGGAGCGTAACACACCATAGAATGATCTTCTTTGGCAGATACCACTGCAAAGCCAGAAATCCAAATTGTCTTGAATGTCCATTACTCGAGCTTTGCAGAGAAGGAAAGAAACGGGTGAAGAATGTTCAATAATGAATTGATAAGTAATAAGAGAAAAGGTAACCTCCATTGCGAAGGTTACCTTTTCTCTTTGTTTAAGAAGCAAGCTTTCTATATCACTCTGTATTATTTTCTGTGTCTGTTTCTGAATCTTGCTGATTTTCAGGATTGGAATCTGTTTCTGTATCTTGATCCTGTTCTGGATTAGGCTCAGGATCTGGCTCAGGCTCAGGCTCAGGCTCAGGATCTGGCTCTGGCTCTGGCTCTGATTCTGGCTCCGACTCTGGTTCGTTGCCAGAATCAGGTTCAGGTTCAGTATTATCCTCCTCGGTATTAGGAATAGTTAAAGATGTGCTCTCTGTAACACCTCTAATTCCTTCATTCGCGCCATTTTTACCAATTGGAGTTACCGTAATTGTATAATTTTGTCCTGGTGAACCTCCGCTTATTTCAATCCCTTTCGAATCCACTGTTTGTACTTGCCCATTTACAGAGACTTCATAAGCAGCCGGGGGACCATTATAATCCCAGGAAACATCAATGATTGAGCTTTCCTCAATATAATCTGCAGATAAACCAGATACCCCTGGAAGTTCTTCTTCTTCCTCGTCACCCGGTGTCTTCACTGATGTTGTTGCAGGTTTACTAGTGCTTGATCCGTCATTTACAATGACCTCAATTACATACTCTGCATTAGGCTCAACTTCCGATATTTCGATTGACTTTTCTTCTGTTGACGATAGGTTTTGTTTTTCACCACCGTTAACTGTTGCACTAACATCAAATGTCACATCATTTTCTGAATCATATTGCCAATCAACTCGGATTGCATTTGCTTCCTCATCATAGGTTGCTTTTAATCCTGTGACAGGGTCAAGTTCATCGTATTTCTTCGACCTATTGGTTGGCTCGGTGCCTTTGACAAACAACTCCGTTACAATTTGTGATGACGGAGTATATTCACTTGGTAATGTAGCAGGGTTAGAGCCTTTTTCAACTGCAACCTCTACAACAGAGTCAGGCTTGGCGAAATCGGCTGTATCAAGTCCTTGTGAAATAGTTTCCATCGTATTTTTGAATAGGGCATGTGGGATTTCTGTAGTTGGCATAACATCCCGTTTTCCTTCTTCATCTGTATAGCCACCTGTCCATACAGCCATCGTATAGTTTGTCGTGTACCCAGCAAGCCAAGAATCTGGACTTCCAGGTTTATCCTTTAAATTCGTTGTTCCTGTTTTACCAGCGATAGGTAAACCTGGAACGTTCGCTTTATAACCAACACCTTCTGTTATGGATGTTTTCAGCATATCCGTAATCATGTATGCTGTGTAATCAGACATCACGGCCTCTGGTTCTGGTACGAGATCAACGACTCGTCCATCAGGAAATTCTACCTTCGTAACAGCATAAGGTTCATTATAAATTCCTTCATTACCAAATGCACGGTATGCACCTGCTAATTGCAGAGGTGTTATCTCCGTTTTAGCTCCACCAATCGCATCGGTTAATTGAACTTGATCATCAGCAAAATTAATCCCCAAACCTTCAGCAAAGGTTTTCGCATTTTCTCTGCCAACTTCTTCAAATACCTTAACCGCAGGCACATTTAGAGATTGACTTAACGCATGTCTAGCTGTTATCCAACCTGAATATTGACGATTCCAGTTGTTGATGACTTGACCATCTGTTCCTGCAATTTCATATGGCTTATCATCATTTATTAGATGATAAGTTGACATTTTATCGTATTCAATTGCTGGACCATAATCAAGAATTGGTTTAATTGTAGAACCAGGTTGAAAATCAGCTTCGGTAGCATAGTTTGTTCCCCAATTTCCATCATTATTCCTACTACCGCCTATTGCTTTAATTGCACCATTTTTCGTATCGAGAATGACCATACCAGCTTGCATTTCATCATCTGGATATGGAATCGGGTTTTGGTCACTATCCGTTAGTAAAAATTCAACATGATCCTGTATGCTTGGATCTAATGTCGTGTGAATCTTTAATCCATCAGAGAATATATCTGCGCCATCTACTTTTTCTTTTACTTCTTTTTCTACTTGTTGAATAAATGCTTCGTATGGTGTTGAGTCTGGTTGTGTTTCAACGAGCAGGGAAGGTATATCAACCGCTCTTGCTTCATCCGCTTGTGCTTGTGTAACTTTTCCATGTCTTACCATCAGCGTTAATACGGTATCCATTCTTTCTTTAGTTAAATCAGGATTTTGGAATGGATTATATGCTGTTGGCCTTTGCGGTAACCCAGCTAGGATTGCAGCTTGAGGTAATGTCAGCTCTTGTAAATCGGTAACACCAAAGTAGGTTTCTGCTGCTTTGGCAACACCGTATGAGTTTGCACCATAGAATATTTTATTCAAATACATTTCTAAAATTTCTTCTTTGGAGTATTGACGTTCTAGTTTTAATGCTAGCCATTGTTCCTGCACTTTCAGCTTTAATTCTTTCTCAGGGGTTAAAAATGATTTTTCCACTACTTGTTGTGTAATGGTACTCGCACCCTCAGAGCCAAAGCCATTCTTAAAATTGGCAAGGATTGCACCACCGATTCGACGTAAATCAATACCGGCATGTTCAAAGAATCTCGCATCTTCGGTTGCAGTTACGGCGTCAATTAGCACCTGCGGCAAATCTTCATAATCAACTTTTATACGATTTTCTGCACCGAGCACCGCAAATTCATCGCCATTTTGATCTAAAAAGGATGATGAAAACGGGTCAGATAATTGTTCTGCGTCTATATCTGGCGCAGTTACAATCCAGTAGGTGAATAATCCTCCAATACCAATTCCAATTGCTAAAATAATTATAAAGCCGAATAATAGAATTCTCTTCCATAATGGTTTTTTTCTGTTTTTTTTCTTCTTTTGTTTTCTTCTTGCTGTGCGAGTTTGGCTATTATCTGCCATAGCTCTACACCTCCATCTCTAAAAATAAAGCTTATCAATAACTGATAAATAATCAACCCTTGCTTGATACTGCAGGGGGATATGAAACCCATCCAGTTTAATTTTTTCATAAGGGATTGATTTCCTTCCGCCGTGTAATTTATCGTACCAATAGGGAAAAAGTTTCTCTGCTTGCATGTAATAAGTCTCTTCATGTGCAGCAAAGCGGATAAGTAGGAAGCAAATACCTTCATGCTCAACAATTGATTTCATATGATTGATTTGATGTTCATGAATATTTGCCAATGGAAAGATCGTTTTATTCTTTGTTTCCTTTGCTTCAAAATCGACATATTTCCCACGGTATAAGCCATTATAATCTGTTGTTGATGCTTGTTTAAAGTAGGCTTCCGTAATAACAGCTGCACTTCGTCTTGGATAATGCACGTTTACAATTTGGACTGGTGTTGGTTTCTTATGGATGACGGCACGATCAATATCCAAGTAAAACTGATTTGTAGTATTTATATCATCCTCTAGTGACATCCCTCGATTACTGAATGATTTCTTCGATTGCCAGGATGTTGCCTGTTTTGATATGATTTTCTTTTGTCCATTCGGATAATTCATCTCTCTTCCTCCTAGCATACATATCATATCAAAAATACGATTCCTTACATTATACATTATATAGCAAAGTGAAGAAAATCACATATTTGAACAATGAGTGACAGTTAAATTTGAAAAAATATGATATGTAAATTATGAGATCTATTGCTTTTCTAGGTAGTGGGTTAGTATTAAATAATGAAATTAGAAGGATGCTCAAGTCCACTATGGACAGTCACTATATGCATTAGCACTGGGATGAAGATCATCGAAATATAAGTCCAATATACTAAAAAGGATATAAAAATGGATTTGCTAATTACTAGCAAATCCATTTTTAACATGGGTAATTAAAATACATTGATTTAAGTTGAAGGACGATTTGGACCATTTAGTTTTTTATCGCCAATAATTCCTGAATTAGATTTGTTTCTATCTTGTTTCTTTGTTTGATTCTTCTTCTGTTTCAATTTTATAACCTCCTTTTTACTATTATTATGTCTTATTTTAAAAAAATCATAAGTACCTACACTAGTTTTGTATATATTGTTCTAGTTTTGTCGAACGTGAAGGAGTATTAATATTTTTACCGAAATACTATTTAACTAAATTGAATGAGGTGGGACTTATGTTTGCAGTAAAAGAATTAGATTCCTTCGTCAATGGGGTTAATAAAGAAGATGTTGAGTTATCGGTAGAAAGATTATTGGATCAGCTAAGAAGGATCGATCAGAAGTTAAGAATGAAGGTAGAAAATGAAATTAAGAGCAATTTTCATAAACAGCAGCAGGAAGTCTTAGCAACCGAAGCTATTTTAATTCAATTAATTAATAACAGATAACATACGCATTCCTATTATTATATGGTAAAGTAGAAGAAAAGAATGATTTTTAGATAGAAGAAGGCGGAATACATCATGGAATTATTAAAGCAAACAGAAACTCTAAGGGAACATCTTGATTATTTACGTGGTCAATTCGAACATGCTACTCCACCAGAAAATGTGAAGGATCGAAGTTTTTTTGAAAAAGTTAAAGAAGAGACAACGCCGATCTATGATCTGATAGCAAACTGGGAAGAGAATGCATTACAAAAGGTTAAAGAGCAGAAGGTCACAGTCCATCCACAACAAATAACTTCTACTAAGGAAAATATGGAGTTACTTCTCATGCACAGCTATTATAAAGATGCAAGAAGGAAACGCTATATGGAACTATATAATTCAGTAATCTATATTTATGATCAAATAATTAGAGAATTATAAACCTCACATCTCTTTACAATTGTTCATTCATTTCTTATAATTTATAGCGACGCAATAGACTGAAGGGAATAAATTGACTATGAATAAGCTAATTGACGAAGCAATCAATGCAAGAAAGAATGCCTATGTACCCTATTCAAAATTCCGGGTTGGTGCTGCACTATTAACTAAGTCCGGCAAGGTTTATACAGGCTGTAACATTGAGAATGCTGCATACTCTCTAGCATGTTGTGCAGAACGTGTTACGATTTTTAAAGCTATATCTGATGGCGAAACAGAATTTGCCGAAATGGCTGTTGCTGCAGATACAAAACGCCCTGTGCCACCTTGTGGGGCATGCAGGCAAGTAATGAGTGAATTTTTTGACAGCAAAATGAACATTTACTTAACAAATATTAATAAAGTAACGAAGACATTTACAATGGAAGAATTATTACCATTTTCATTTGATACCAATGATTTGCTAGGTGAATAAATTGTAATTTCTAATAAGCTTACGTTGGAGACTGATTTTCAGTTTCCTTTTTTAATGGTATAATAAAAGAGATAAAATGGTTATATATAAAAGATTCAATAATAGACTTAATTAAATAATGGATGAATTTGGAAAAGTGAATATGATGAGGTGAGAGATGATGAGTAAACGTGCACAATTAAATGGGAAGGCAATTCTTGAAAAAGATTTTAAAACGACCATGCGTGGCTATAGTCAAGAAGAAGTGGATGAATTCCTAGATATCATCATTCAAGATTATGATGCATTCAATCAGGAAATAGTAAGATTACAGCAAGAAATTGAAAAACTTAAAAAGACCACGCCAGACCTGCAACAGACACGAACTAGAGCTACCCAACAAAATACACAGGTTAATTATGATGTATTGAAACGCTTGTCAAATCTAGAAAAAGAAGTGTTTGGCAAGAAGTTTATTGAGGCAGACGAATAGTCCAATTAGCATTTCGATTGAAGTATTGAAATGAAACAATAAACATGGTATAATTACTTAGTGTTATTAAATACTCAGGTAATCGCTGCAGTTGATGCAGAGGAAAGTCCATGCTCACACAAGCTGAGATGTTTGTAGTGTTCGTGCTTGATGAATTCATAAGTCAAGGTAACCAATACGGTTAACGGCAGGAAATATTCCTAAGTCCAATCGGATATGGAATATTATACTTGAAAGTGCCACAGTGACGGAGCTGAAATGGAAACATTTCAGGTGGAACGAGGTAAACCCCACGAGTGAGCAACCCAAATAATGGTAGGGGCATCCTTTAGTAGGGAATTCAACCGAAAGAGGGACAAGGAACTCCTTGTAGATAGATGATTACAACCTAAAGTACGAGGCTTGACCACCGTTAACAGTACGTAGGTACAGAACATGGCTTATCGAGTATTTAATTGGTCTCCCAAAAATTTATAAATCAAACCTTTTTTATAGCAGCTGCTATGAAAAAGGTTTTTTTATTTTTCGTCGAATGTGATAAACTAGGACTACACTAATTCTAGTAACGAGAGGAATTCATATATGAAAAATATAACACTTATTGCAACAGCCGCTATGGGTCTAGAATCTGTAGTTGCACAAGAAGTAAAACAGCTTGGATATGAAGTAACAGTAGAAAATGGCAAAGTAATCTTTGAAGCACCAGTTTCAGCTATTCCGCGCTGTAATCTATGGTTACGTACAGCAGACAGAGTAAAGGTTCTTGTTGGGAAATTTACTGCAACGACATTCGACGAGCTATTCGAATCTACAAAGGCTCTTCCATGGGAAGAATTTATAGCAGAGGATGGACAATTTCCTGTTTCTGGAAAATCAATTAAATCACAATTGCACAGTGTTCCTGATTGCCAAAAAATCGTTAAGAAATCAATTGCTGAAAGACTTAAACTTAAATATGGCATGGTTTCCAAAATGCCAGAAACAGGAGCATTGTACAAAATAGAAGTTGCATTATTAAAGGATGAAGTTACCCTGACACTAGATACGTCAGGTACAGGGCTTCATAAAAGAGGCTATCGAGTAGGCCAGGGTGATGCACCTTTAAAAGAAACGATGGCGGCTGCACTCGTTTTACTTACAAATTGGAAGGCTGAATATACATTTATTGACCCTTTCTGTGGATCAGGTACGATTCCGATAGAAGCTGCATTAATTGGACAAAACATTGCTCCAGGATTTAATCGCGACTTTGCCTCAGAAAATTGGACTTTTATCCGTAATAAACATTGGCAAAAAGCATTTGAAGAAGCAGAAGACCTTGCGAATTACGATCAAAAATTGGAAATTATCGGCTCTGACATCGACCATAATTTGATTAAGGTTGCGAGTGATAACGCTATAGAGGCTGGATTAGGCGATTTAATTACATGGAAGCAAATGCAGGTCAAGGATTTATTTATCCGCAATGATAATGGTTATATTGTCACAAACCCTCCTTATGGGGAGCGCCTGAGTGATAAAGAAGCTGTTGCAGCACTATATAAAGACTTCGGTGATGTTATGAAGAATCATCCAACTTGGAGTATTTATGTAATCACTGCGTTCGCTGCTTTCGAGAAACAATTCGGTATGGAAGCAACGAAGAAACGTAAATTATTTAATGGCTTTATTGAAACAAACTATTATCAATACTTTGGAGAACGTTCTTAATCGCTTTAAACATTGAAGGGGTGGGGCTGAAAAACTTAATCAGCCCCAGTTTATAAATTATTTATGCATACATTAACGACTTTTATAAGTGATATAAGCTTATACTCCATTTCGAGAACAATTGCAATGAACGATAAAAGATAATACATGCGCAACATTACGAGAAGTAAGTCAATCCAAATTGGCAAGCTTCTTTTTTCTTTAGATCTCCCTAATTTTTAATACCTCTCTTTTCCAGCGGCTAGCCATGCTATATTTTTAGTCACAATCTAACCCAGATACACTCATTCTCTTGTTTTTTCCTGGTCAATCAAATAAACTATGAATTAATAGAATCATGTTTAACTGATGTTCTACTACTACTTGCATTTTTAGAAAACTATTATCTAAATTTTGGAGAGAAAGTCAAGGGGGAATAGCTTTGAAACAAATCGACACAATTGAAAAGGATTTTCTGGAATTGTTAAAGGAAATGGATAGCTATCGTGAGGTGATTGCACTTACACATTGGGATATGCGGACAAAGATTCCAAAAAATGGCGTCGAGCAACGTTCAGAAGTTGTTGGATTCCTAGCACATAAACTTCATAAGCTAGAAACTTCCGAGAAAATGAAGAACTACATCGATCAACTAAAAGGTAAGACAACCAATCCAATCATTCAAAAAGCAGTGGAAGAATGCGAAGAAAAGTATAATAAAAACAGTAAAATCCCAAGTGATGAATTTAAAGAATATGTCATGCTTCAATCAAAATCAGAGGCAATTTGGCAGGAGGCACGTGAGAAAGCGGATTTTGCACTTTTTCAACCTTATCTAGAGCAATTAGTAGAATATAATAAGAAATTCGCAAATTACTGGGGTTATGAAGATAATATTTATGATGCGTTGTTACATAACTTCGAACCCGGTGTCACGACAAAAATGCTGGATGAAGTTTTTTCGAAGCTAAGGGTTTCGTTAACAGACTTAGTTGAAAAAGTAAATCAAAGTAAATCAAAGCCAGACCCGACAATATTGCAAGGTCACTTTCCAAAAGAGAAGCAGGAAGCTTTTTCAGTCGAAGTATTAAAACAAATTGGCTATGATTTTAATTCTGGCAGACTAGATGACACGATACATCCATTTGAGATTACACTGAATAGTAATGATGTACGGATCACTACAAGGTATGATGAAGAGGACTTCCGCATGGCAATCTTCGGGATTATCCATGAAGGCGGACATGCATTGTATGAACAAAATATTAGTAAAGAATTAGCACGTACACCTCTTGCAACTGGAACTTCCATGGGAATACATGAATCGCAATCACTATTTTGGGAGAATTTAATCAGCAGAAGCAAGCCGTTTTGGGAACATTATTACGACTTATTTAAATCCTATGCACCAGAAACTTTTCAACATGTGGGGCTTGATGACTTTTACCGCTCAATTAATGAAGTTAAGCCTTCCTTTATAAGAATTGAGGCTGATGAACTAACCTATGCCCTTCATATTATGATTCGTTATGAATTAGAAAAAGGGTTAATTAATGGGGATATCGCTGTTAATGATTTACCGGATTTGTGGAATAAATTAATGGTCGAGTACTTGGGAATTGAGCCACCGACAGACCGTGAAGGGGTCTTACAAGATATTCACTGGTCAGGTGGAGACTTCGGCTATTTCCCTTCATATGCATTAGGCTATATGTATGCTGCACAAATTTATCATACACTAGCAGATGAAATGAATGTAGAACAATTGGTCGCATCTGGAAATTTTGCACCAATTTTAGAGTGGCTTTCAAAAAATATTCATCAGTATGGAAAGATGAAAAAACCATTGGAAATTATTGAGGATGTAACGAAAGAACAACTAAATCCTGATTATCTCGTCAAATACTTAACGAAGAAATATACAGCGATTTATCAATAGTAATTATTGAAGCAGTGACCCAAGGATCACTGCTTCAATTTATTCATTTATTTTTTTACAACATTTGCAGCTTGTGGGCCACGCTCACCTTCAACGATTTCGAAAGTAACCTCTTGTCCTTCTTCCAGCGCCTTAAAACCTTCTTCTTGGATTGCTGAATAATGAACGAACACATCGTTACCTTCTTCTAGTTGAATAAATCCATAGCCTTTTTCAGCATTAAACCATTTTACTACACCGTTTTCCATGTATATATCCTCCTATAGTTTCACGTAAACGTGTTAATACAAAGTAGAGAAAAGAACGCATTAAAAAAGGCAACACCGATAGAAGAGTAGGACCTTAAGTTTCATCCACTTCTATGGAAGTTGCCTGTATCATTAACGGATCCGTACTTCTTCTTTGCTTACTATCTAATTTATCTTAATTTTTTACTATAGTCAATGATTTCAACTTATAGAAATAATATCGAATATATATTGGTTGAACGATAGTAGCCTTATCATTATTATAGTTACTAGGAAGCAATAGAAAGGGGAGACGATTAAATGAACGGGAGAGAGAGAATGACAAGAATTAGAGAGTATGTTTTTCAGTTATTTCATGATGATGCAACCGGTCATGATTATTATCATATGGAACGGGTTGCACGGACGGCTAATCAGATTGCAATGAATGAAAAAGCTGACATATTTATATGTGAAGCGGCTGCACTGCTCCATGATGTTGGCGATGCAAAACTATTTGAGCAGCCAGAGAAAAATGTGGAAGCAATGAATTCTTTTCTTAAATCGATCGGATTAACCGCTGAACAAATAGCGTTCCTCAACCAAATTATCAATGAAGTTTCTTTTAGCAAAGGAGTACAGGTCCCAGCTACAATAGAGGGAAGAATAGTGCAAGATGCAGACCGAATTGATGCAATCGGTGCAATTGGAATTGCAAGAACCTTTGCATATGGTGGTGCAAATCAGCAAATGATCCATCATGATACAGATAAAAACACTTCCATTCAGCATTTCTATGATAAATTATTAAAGCTTTATGATTTGCTGCATACTGCGAAGGCAAAAGAAATGGCAGTTAGCCGCCAGCGGTTTATGGAGCAGTATTTAGAACAATTTTATAAAGAATGGTAAACAAGATTATGTTACAATAGATGCATTATGCTTATTATAAAATGAATTAATGGAGGAATTACTCCCATGATTAAAGGAGAACAAGCTTACTTAAACCTGTGTAATTACATATTAGAAAATGCTGCTGAGAGAGATGATAGAACAAATACAGGCACCTACTCTATATTTGGACACCAAATGCGTTTTGATTTAAGCGAAGGGTTTCCGCTTTTAACAACGAAAAGAGTTCCCTTCCGTTTAGTCGCATCAGAGCTTCTCTGGTTTATTAAAGGAGATACAAATATCCGTTATTTATTAAAGAATAACAATAATATCTGGAATGAATGGGCATTTGAACGATGGGTAGCTAGTGATGACTATACTGGTCCAGATATGACTAATTTTGGAATTCGCAGTCAACAAGACTCTAATTTTAATGAAGTATACAAGGAAGAAATGGATCGATTTAAGGAGAAAGTTCTTCAGGATAACGCATTCGCAGAAAAATATGGTGATCTTGGTTTTGTTTACGGGAAACAATGGCGGAACTGGAAAACCTCTCAAAATGAAAGTATCGATCAATTGAAGGATGTCATCACTTCAATTCGTACCAATCCTAATTCACGCAGACATATCGTTTCTGCATGGAATCCGGAAGATATCCCAAGCATGGCGTTGCCACCATGTCATACGCTATTCCAGTTCTATGTTGCTGACGGAAAATTATCCTGCCAGTTGTACCAGCGAAGTGCAGACGTATTCCTTGGCGTACCATTTAATATTGCGAGTTATGCATTACTCACACACCTGATTGCACATGAGTGTGGACTGGAAGTCGGTGAATTCATTCATACATTAGGGGATGCGCATATTTACTCAAATCATCTAGAACAAATAAAGACACAATTAGCTAGAGAGCCAAAACCATTACCACAAATTAGAATCAATAAAGACAAAGCTTCCATTTTTGATTTTGAGCTTTCAGATTTCGAATTAATTGGATACGAGCCACACCCAGGAATTAAAGCGCCAATCGCAGTATAACAATCGTTAGAGGAGGAATATCTTTGATCTCTTTATTAGTAGCTATGGATCGAAACCATGTTATTGGTGCAAATAATCAATTACCATGGCGTTTACCAAAAGATTTACGATTTTTTAAAGAAAAAACAACCGGAAATACCATTATTATGGGAAGAAAAACGTACGAATCCATGGGAGGAGCCTTACCTAACCGGAAGAATGTTGTTTTAACCCGTAAGAATCATGACTACCCTGAAGACGTTGACGTTATCCATGAATTGTCGACAATTCAAGAATGGGATAAGCGAAACCCTAATAATGAGTACTTTGTAATTGGCGGCGGTAATATTTTTACACAGGTGATGCCATTTGCGGATCGGATGTATATTACATTCATTGACAACGATTTTGATGGTGATACATATTTCCCGAGCTTTTCAGAGGATGATTGGGCATTGACTTCTAAAGTAAAAGGCCAAAAAGATGAAAAAAACCCGTACGACTATTACTTTTTACAATATGATCGTAGAAGGTAAACGTTTATCATTTCTATTGCAATAACACGTATAGAACTTGTTTCAAAGAAGATAAACGTGTTACTATGTACTTGTATGATAGTATTAATAATTATGTAATTTAGAACATTATGAGATAAAGAAGGTGTACTTATGTTATCTAGTATCGGGGTACCAGGATTAATCTTAATTCTAATTATTGCACTCGTAATATTTGGTCCTAAAAAATTACCAGAAATCGGCAAGGCAGCTGGACAAACATTGCGTGAATTTAAACACTCTGCACGCGAAATAACAAGTGATGCGAAAGAGGAAATAGACGAAGCAAAAGTTATCGTTAATGAGAAAAAAAACAAATAATCTTGGAGTGATAATATGCTTAATAGTATCGGGATACCAGGGTTAATCTTAATTTTAATCGTTGCTTTAGTTATTTTTGGACCTTCTAAGTTGCCTGAAATCGGCAGATCGTTTGGCACTTCGTTAAGAGAATTCAAAAATGCTGCAAAAGATATTGTTAATGACGATAAAAAATAAGAAGAAATTATAATAGAACGATAATGAAGGTGTAAGGGTCATTTAACCTTACATCTTCTTTTCTGCTTTATTCCTAAGGGGTGTTAAAGAATGGAAGAAGATACAAAAATAGCGGATAACGAAAAGGAAATGGATTTCGTTGGTCATTTATCTGAACTTAGAAACCGATTAATTGTAACAGCAATATTATTTGTGACCTTGTTTATTGTTGGGTTTATCTATGTTGAAGAAATTTACGCATTCTTTGTTAAAGATTTGGAATTCAAGTTAACTGCTATTGGTCCAAGTGAAATTATTTGGATTTATTTTTCAATGGCTGGGTTAATCGCGATAGTCGGAAGTATTCCAATTTTAACGTATCAAATTTGGGCATTTGTTAAGCCTGGACTAACGGAGAGGGAACAACGAGCATCTCTAGCATATATTCCCGCTACATTTCTATTATTTATAATTGGATTAGTATTCGGATACTTAATGTTTACCAAGTCACTCATCCCGTTCTTACTTTCTTTAAACAATGGAATGTTTGAAATCATGTTTACGGTAGACAAATATTTCAAGTTTCTAATGCAAGTAACGGTCCCAATCGCAATCCTTTTTGAGCTGCCAATTATCGTCATGTTCTTAACAAGTATCGGAATAATTACTCCTGAGTTTTTAGAGAAAAATAGGAGATATGCATACTTTGCATTGATTGTAATTAGTACTATAATTACGCCAGCACCTGATTTTATCTTACCAGTAATTATTTCGATACCACTTATTTTCATTTATGAGATCAGTATCCGCTTAGCGAAAAGAGTTTATAATAAAAAATTACAAAAACATGAAGAAGTAATGAACGAGGAGAGTCTTTAAGCGGGGTGAAAAAATGCGGACATTTTATCAATTTCTAATAACTTATCGCGGTAAACTAAAAGCGGATGATTATAGCAGATTAGCGGACTGGGCATTTTTTGATTCCAGTTTCCCTAAATATTCAAAGGATTATCATGAAATAAGTAATTATTTGGAGTGGAATAGTCCGTTTGCGAATGCTTTAATGACATTTGATGAATTATGGGACATCTATCAAAATAAAACAATATAGTAGATTAAATGGCTCTGGGAATAATATTCCAGAGCCATTTAATCTACTATAAGGGAAATTATTTGCTGAAATGGAATGATGTGTCTTTCATTATCGTCGGTTTGCAGAATAATACTATTTCTATATTGATCCAACTTTGTAATGACACCTGATAAATGAGATACTGCCACATTTTGATAGAAGGAAATCGTCACAGATCTCTCTGAATGGTATGCATCCATCAGATCGTTATGAATGATTTCGATTTGTTGCGGATCAAGTAAAGGCTTCCGGACTTTCTCATCTTCCTTCCACAATTCTTTTAACAATTCTACATGCTCTGGTAGCATTAAAGACGACCATTTTATTGTTCCTCTGTCCTTTGTCATGAATATCACCTCAATTACAGTATATACGAACATAAGTTCCCTAATCAACTTAAATATTTCTTTTTTTGGTTTTTCTGTATTACGGGTAATTTATGATTAAACACTATTTAAAAAGACACGCAAATAGTGTGTATTCTAAATAACAAATAGGACAAAGGTACAGTTATTATTTTAATACTGAACTAGATGTAAATAGGGAGCAGAGAAAATCAATTTAAGCATGCTAATTAAGCAAAAATCTTATTTGATCATTAATAATGGAGGACCTATTGTTCTCCTAAACCTTATGAAACAAGGGATAGATAAATTCAAACAAACGTTTGATTTAAAAACTGATAATTCAATTACTTTATCAAAGTATTGTTAAAACAATGATTGTCTAATTTCGCTATTATTCGCAAATAAAAGTATTATTTGTTGATTATTGCGCTTACCCGGGAAATATAGATATAGATAGCCTTTGCCCAAACATTTTCTAGATATTTACGTACAATATTCTATAATGGATTTAATGATATAAGGGGAGAGTATTATGTTTCCAGGAAACAGACAAAGAAATGGATTTCCAATGCCGATGAATCGTGGAGCAAATAATTTCAGATTTCCGAGTCAAGGTTTTACACAGCAACCCCAAAGGAGTATGGGAGCAAACTTATTACAACGATTTTTACCACAACAAGCTCAGGCTGCGACAATAGCAAGTAAAGGAGCGGGTGGCCTGTCGAGTACATTAAATAATGTCCAACAAGTGTTAAAAGTTGTTCAGTCCACGGCTCCACTCGTACAAGAATATGGACCAATGGTTAAGAATCTTCCAGCAATGTATCGAATGATGAAGGCGTTTAAAAACTTTAATTTGACAGAAGATGATACTAAAGTAGAAACGAAAGAGAACGTTGAAGAACAAGCTGTTCCATCTAATAACACTCATAAAAATACGGGAATTAAAAAATCACCAACTAAACAGGGGAATGGACAATCTACACCAAAACTGTATATCTAATAAATAATAAACATACTACTTGATTTTTAAATGAAAAAAGGGAAAAATAGATATAATCAATACAGTATTGGAGGAATTTAGAAATGGCAACTGATTTTGAACTTGCAACATTTGCTGGTGGGTGCTTTTGGTGTATGGTTGAGCCTTTTGATACAAGGCCTGGAATAGAGAGTGTTGTATCTGGATATACCGGTGGAACAGTCGAAAACCCGACATACGAACAAGTTTGTTCCAATACTACAGGACATGTAGAAGCAGTACAAATTAAATTTGACCCTATGATTATATCGTATGAACAGCTTGTTCAAACATTTTGGCAACAAATTGATCCAACAGATCCTGGTGGCCAATTCCACGATAGAGGAGAGTCATATCAAACGGTAATTTTCTATCATAATGAATTACAGAAGCAAATTGCTGAGGATTCTAAGCACAAGTTAGATACCAGTGGAAAGTATAATAAACCAATTGCTACAAAAATAATACCTGCTTCACCGTTCTATCCTGCTGAAGAAGAGCATCAGGATTATTACAAAAAACAACCGTTTCACTATCGTTCATATAAAAAAGGGTCTGGCAGAGAAGATTTCATTAAATCAAACGTTAAGATGCCAATTGACAAGTCAAAATTGAAGGAAAAATTAACTCCTATTCAATACATTGTGACCCAACAAAACGGAACAGAAAGACCGTTCCAAAACGAATATTGGGATAATGAGCAAGAAGGAATCTATGTAGATTTGATTTCTCGCGAGCCGCTATTTTCTTCAATCGATCAATATGATGCGGGCTGCGGTTGGCCAAGCTTTACTAAACCAATAGATAGTTATCAATTAGAAGAAAAGACAGATACGACACATGGCATGATTCGTACGGAGGTAAGAAGTAAAGTAGCGGATTCACATCTTGGACATGTCTTTGAAGATGGACCAGTTGAAGCTGGTGGACTGCGCTATTGTATGAATTCAGCGGCAATGGAATTTATACCGAAAGAAGAAATGAAAGAAAAAGGCTATGGAAATTACTTAAGATTATTCAAATAATATAATTTACAATAACATTATTATGTAAACTAAAAATTGGAGTGTAATTAAATGATTCATTTAAATTGGGAAAACAGAGAGACGATTAAACAAATTGAATGTGTTCATGCAGAGGCAAAGAAATTTATGGTAGACAATAAGTTAACACCAGGCAAGACATATGATGTTAAAAATGAATCCGATGAATTCTACTTTATTATTGACAACAGTAATCGAATCGGTGGGTTCTTAAAAGATTATTTCAAGGAAATATAAGCTTTAGCAGATAACAGGGAGAATCCCTGTTATCTTTATGTAAATCTTTGTTAATATAGATAATTCTATAGAGATTATTCTTTGTATATATGCTAAATAGAGGTATAATAAATGTACAATTTCTATTATAGCGAAATCGGCTTAAATTCTAAAAAAGGGATGATCGATTTGAAGAAAATATATTTTGTTCGTCATTGTTCTGCTGATGGGCAGCACAAAGATTCTCCTTTAACAAAAGATGGAATAATGCAGGCACAACTTCTTGCTGATTTTTTTCATGAACAAAATATTACCTTTGATCGAATAATTTCAAGTCCCTATTTAAGGGCTATTGAAAGTATTAAACCTTTTGCAGAAAGTATGGGGATTACGATTGATGTTGACAATCGTTTAGAAGAACGTATACTTAGCGACGAGCCTATCGAAGACTGGTTGGAGGAATTAGAATACTCCTTTAATGATTATGCGTACGCCTTACATGGTGGAGAATCTGCTAATGCTGTTATTAACCGTGCGAACGAGGTACTAATGCCAATCTTAAATGAAAATACAGCTACTAACGCAATAATCGTTAGTCACGGAAATCTCTTAGCATTATTATATAGTCAGTTTGATAAGAGTTTTGGATTTACTCAGTGGAAAGAGCTGGGGAATCCTGATATATACTTATTAACATTTAATGATGAAGTTATTTCTTTTGAACATGTATGGAATAGCAAGTAAAGAACCGTCTTTTATTTTTTTATTATAATGAGTTATACTAATGAATAGAAATGAAGCGAGTTTTGTTAGAAGGAGGCAATGAATATGGCTTTTGTCATTACATCACCGTGTAAAACGGAAAAAGCAGGAGAATGTGTCGAAGTTTGTCCTGTTGATTGTATAGAAGAAGGGGAAGATATGTTCTTTATCGATCCCGATATTTGTATCGATTGTGGAGCATGTGAAGCAGTATGCCCTGTAACAGCAATTTATATGGAAGATGAAGTTCCTGAAGAAGAAAATGAATATATTGAGTTAAATAGATTGTTTTTCCAAGGAAATTAAAGAGCAAAGAACATCCGTAACCCATTTAGCATCAGTCTCATAAGGGGCTCAAGCTAGAAACAAAAGAAGCCATTACTGTTTTTACGTAGTGGCTTCTTTTGTATATTCCATGTAAAAGTATTGTAAATAATAACGCTAAAATTTTTAATTGGTTAACAATACAATATAATGAGATAGAAAGCATCATTTAATTACATAGTAATGGAGGGACGGTATGAGAATTATTATTGCAGGCGGAGATGGCTTTTGTGGCTGGCCAACAGCTCTATATTTGTCAAAACAAGGTCATGAAGTTACGATTGTAGATAATTTAGTTAGAAGAAGAATGGATGAGGAGTTACATTCTAATTCCGTTACGCCATTAGCAACTTTAGAAGAGCGTGTTGCAAAATGGATGGAATTGACAGGAAAAGAAATCAAAACATTTATTGGTGACTTGAATCATTATGACTTCCTTTGTGAGGTATTTAGACAAACAGAGCCAGAAGTATTCGTACATTTTGCGGAACAACGATCAGCACCATATTCTATGATTGATAGAGAACATGCAATATACACGCAATCTAATAATGTTCTTGGCAATCTAAATGTTCTTTATGCTATTAAAGAATTCGGACCTGAATGCCATTTAATTAAATTGGGGACAATGGGAGAATATGGTGCACCGAATATTGACATTGAAGAAGGTTATATAGAGATTGAGCATAACGGCAGAAAAGATCGCATGCCATATCCAAAACAACCTGGTTCTTTCTATCATCTAACGAAAGTTCATGACAGCCATAATATTATGTTCGCATGTAAAATTTGGGGTATTCGCGCAACGGATTTGAACCAAGGAATTGTATATGGTCTTCATACAGAAGAAACAGAACTAGACGCTGTATTAAATAATCGACTTGATTATGATGGCGTTTTTGGTACAGCTCTAAATCGATTCTTAATTCAAGCAGCAATTGGTCATGATTTAACCGTCTATGGTGCTGGTGGTCAAACAAGAGCCTTCTTAAACATTAAAGATACTGTAAGATGTGTAGAAATAGCAGCAAATAACCCTGCGGATAAAGGGGAGTTTAGAGTATTCAATCAGTTCACTGAATACTTCTCAGTTAAAGAACTTGCAGAAAGAACGAAACGTGTGGCAGAAGAAATGGGGTTATCAGTAGGTATTTCCCATATTGAAAACCCACGTGTAGAAGCAGAAGAACATTATTACCATGCAATCAATACAAATCTTCGTGAGCTTGGTTTAGAACCAAACCTATTAACGGATAATGTACTAAAAGGAATCTTAGAAGTGGCTCTTGAAAATAAAGATCGAGTAATTAAAGACAACGTACTGCCAAAAGTATCTTGGAGATAAGAGGGAGCTTTAGAGTTTGAAAATCGCGATTGTAACAGAAACCTTTTTGCCTTCTACCGATGGCGTCGTTACAAGACTCACACAAGCTGTAAAATATTTCCGCTCTCTAGATCATGAGGTGTTAGTAATTGCTCCTGATCTTGGTGTTTCTGAATTCGAGGGTGCAAAGGTAGAAGGAATTAAAACGATTACATTTCCATTTTATCGATATCGTAAGTTTTCCTTACCATCAAAAAAAATAAAAAGATTATTGGATGCATTCCAACCAGATATTGTGCATGCAGCGAATCCTGCCTTAATAGCAGCATCTGCTGTTCGTTATGCAAATAAATTGAATTTCCCATTACTTGCATCATATCACACGCATATTCCGAAATATTTAGATTATTATAAGATTTATAAGCCAGCAAAGCCAATCCTATGGAGCTACATAAGGAGGCTGCATAATACTGCTGAACTAAATCTTTGTACATCAGAAACAATTAGAGAAGAACTACTGGAGCAGAATATTCATCATTTACATGTATTGCAGCGTGGTGTTGATACCCAAAAACGTCATCCAAAGTATTACGATTCGGAAATGCGTGATCGATTAACTAATGGGGATAAATCGAAAAAATTACTCATTTTTGTCGGCAGATTAGCAATTGAAAAAGAGATTCATAAAATCAAACCATTATTAGATGCTAGAGACGACATTATGTTAGTGATCATCGGTGATGGCCCAGCAAGAAATGATCTAATTCACAAGTTTAAAGGTACAAATACGATATTTACTGGTTTTTTACATGGTGAAGAATTGTCTAAAGCATTTGCTTCAGCTGATGCATTTATTTTTCCATCTGTATCAGAAACATTAGGATTAGTAATACTAGAAGCAATGGCATCTGGATTACCGGTGGTTGCTGCTAAAAGTGGTCCAACAATAGAACAAATCAGTGATGGTGAAACAGGATTATTATTTGAAAACGAAAATGTTGATAGCATGATCAATGCAATGAATAAATTAGATGATAAAAACGTATTAAAACAAATGCGCAAAAATGCTCGTAAAGAAGCCGAAAAATTCTCCTGGGAAAAAGCATCCCAACAATTATTAGATTTCTACACAAAAACAATCGAATATCATGAAGATAAAAATCAGGCTGCAAAATAAAATACAGCCTGATTTTTAAATAATATCTATTTGATGAAAAATTCACTGTTTGTCTCACTATCAAGAGTATACTTTAATATGAGATGTTATTTAATGGTTTTATATTTAACTTCCTATAATAAATATTATGTAAACTAGGAAATAAAATAGATATATAATAATATTATTAGTGACTAGTGACACAAATGTAATGTCTTTAGAAATTACAAATTGAATGCCCTATTCTACTCTCTTAAGAATACGGCATTCTTTTTTCTTTTATTGTTATCTAATTTCTGGATGATTTATAAATGTATATACCTGAAAGTACCGATCATTCTTTTTTATTAAACTCATTATAAATGGAATTTTATAAGTATAATTAAACATTGTAGTCATCCTGCTGCTCTTTTCAAAACCTTTAAAAAATAATAGATATTGTTTAAAAACGTTTAGTAAAAGAATTGAAAACTTATATATATTCATTTATCTATTAAAAAAACTTAATGGATTGGGCTTTTTATAAATTGCTTTTGGTCCCCTTCTCTTTCTAATAGTATTGTTAGGACATTTTAAATCGGCCGTTAAGGTAGCAAAACTGTATTTATAAGAGTCTTTAACAAATAGATGATTATTTTCACAATCAATTATCATACCAGGTTCTATTACAGGCCTTAAAAATGTTCGGAAATTGAAATCAAAACCTCAACAAACGCAACTGTTCCGATTTGATTTAAAATAGGATTATCCATAAAGCACCCCTTTAAATGATCTTATTAAATATTCTATATAATTAATATAAAATCCTGCTTCTTTAGCGAAAAAGACCGCCATTATGACGATCTCATTGTTGTATTAAAGCACCCGTTAGTTGAATAAGAATTCCTACAACTAACCGGTCCTAGTACAACAAGAAAAATATAGCTATGTTCGATTTCATCTCAGAGAAATTAATTGCCATTAAGTTACATTCGTTTCTCAAAAAGATGGTTTCATCACATCAAAGTGTAAAAACGTTTTATAATTCCTTCTTTCACTAAAGCAAAAAAGAATCCTTTTCCGTCAATAACGTAAAAGGATTCTTAAATTAAAACATACACTAATATATTGAGTTTAGTTAAACCCCATTCTTATATTGCTAAATAAATGGCTAGTAACACTACTGCAAAGTGAAGGATAGCATGCTTATATTTTTTCAATTTAAGAGAATAAATTCCCTTAACCAAAAAGAACAAAAATACTATTAACAATATTGCTTTGTTATAAAACATAGTTCTTTGTCGATCAATTATCGTTAATATAAGAGTAACTATTCCTAAACCAATAAGTAGAAAATCAAATTTTCTAAGAGGGTTATTTATAGATTCTTTTGGGTTAATTTTAATCTTCTCCTTACATAGTTAGTCTATTGTCCATAATATTCAATTGGTGATCTTCCATAGAAAACAGCAATTCCATAACCACGATTTTTCCATTGAATCTTCATCGCACCTTGGTTAATAAGTAACCCTGCAACAGCTAAAGCAGTACCATATCCTGGCGTTTTTGGCTTAAGATAAGCTAGCATAACTCCAACTAGAGAGACCGCAGTAGCTCCTGTACTTATGGCGTACGTAATATTGGTAACGCAATTGTCAAAAAAGATAATACTTAGAGAAAAATTTATGGTATTGTATCCGGGACAATTATAAAAAAGTCTTGCATTCCCTTCTATTTTCTCTATATCGGCCTCAGTTCGTGCAACTAAGTTTTTATCCACTCCATCTTTAGTTGCTTTCTCAGAATCAAAAGAAACACTGTTATTTTCAATTTCTTCAATCTCTTTAAACATTACTTCAATTTCATGTTCAGAATATCCCAGTTGTTTTAAGGTTTCAATACTAAGATTTAATTGTTCTTCCTCAGAATATTGTTTAACAGATACACTATTCTTTGAAATTAAATCTTGATTTAAGTACCTTTCTCCTGTTGAAGCCAACAAAACTAGGGACGCTGTAATCCTTCCTCAACTAAAGCGCCAGTTACTTTAAGTACAATCGTTCACAAACTATTGATTTCACTATGATTATTTAATCCAAATTTTCCAATCTTCAATCCCTTCTATTTCAATAACATTAAAATATCTGTAACGGGAACATTACTCTCCATAAAGCCTACTTCATATCCAAAGTCGTTATTAGTAATTACTGTTTGAGTGACACCTCTCCTTCAAATGGTCCGTTCATTTGAACTATTTTTTGAGCTTTCCATTACATTAAAAAATTTATGCTTTCTTAAATCTGCCTCTAGCAAATTGTACTAAAGCAACCACTAAATTTGCTAACCCCATAGTTTGAAGGAATGAACCATATTGCCCACTCCAGATAAATGAAAGCAGTAATGAAATAACTGCAGTTATTAAAAATGGAAGAGAATGGTTATTACTTTGCCTAAGAATTAAACAAATAAGATACGATATAAAAAAAATACCTATCATCAATGCTAGTCTTATTAGTATCTCCATATTAATATCCTCTCCGTATATTAGATTTTCTTATATGCAATGCTGTCCTTACGAAGTCTCTTACATCCAATCCTTTCATTTCATATGTATCTTCACCGTTGTTTAATTTTTCCTTTATGTTAAAAAATTCGACAATAACAACAAAGTTCCTGCTTATTGCACTAACCTGCCCCGTTAGCTCAATATCTCTATACCCGAATATAATACAATAATATTCCAAACAAATTACTCGTTTTTACATAAATAAAAGGCGACCAAATTCTATGACCACCTTGTTTAACTAATGCACCATTTAGTTGAATAAGGAAAATCATAATTTAAAAAATTAAAGTGAGTATATTTTTTAACAATGATACATTCGAAATGTAACAAAAAATTTGACGAAGGGAAGAAAGAATCTATGAGATTTAAAACCGAAACAGTTCCAAACTATCGCATCGCTTATATGCGAAGAGTTGGTCCATATGGTCCTGCAAATGTTGAAGTTATGGAGAAGTTAAAAAAATGGGCAAAAGAGAGATGTCTACTTGAATCAGTAATCCTATTTGCAATTCCTCAAGATAAACCTGAGACAACACTACCTGAAAACTGTAGATTTGATGCTTGCATTGTCATTTCAAATGATTATCAAGTGGATAATTTAGTTAATGAAGGTGAACTTTCTGGTGGAAAGTACATTATATACGAAGTCAAACATACAGCAGAAGATATTCAAAAAGCATATTCTTATATTTTTCCATCATTACAAAGCAATCGATATAAAATTGATGATAACAAACCTATTATGGAAAAATACATTGGTGATATGGTTACCAACCCTTATTGCGAAATATGTGTACCTGTTAAATAGTAATTGTTTTTTTGTTGTTTTTATTACCAACAAAATTGCGAGAGAAGAACAAGTTGCTTTTATAAACTGACGGCAACTTGTTCTTCTTTTATTATTCTGCTTCTTTAGGTAGAAAAGCCCGCCATAATGACAATCCTACTGTTGTGCTAAAGCACCAGTTACTTTAAGTACAATCTTTCACAATTTATTTTAATATACGTAGAAGTATTAACTGTTCAAATTTTAAAAATCAGACATGTCTTAATTAACATCTTACATTCAACTGAGCAGAGTATCTATTTAAGATTTATTAACAGAAACATTAAAGAATTAACGATTGAGAACCTTTTCAATTAATAAACAACCGGATAGAGTGATTGAAACCTATTATAACTGTATTATTTTGATTCAAGTGATGATGAAGTTAACTTGGCTGCCGCCTTAACCTAGCTCTTCGATAATACAAACAGTATATTAAAATAGCTATCATTATAACAAAGAAAAAGCAATTATAAATATTTCTATAAATAATTTCTGGAGATAAACTATTTTGAAGGGTTAGTAGTAATCCAGAAATAGTGACTCCAAGCCCTCCACCGAAAAATTGGATTAATTGGGCGACTCCTATGCCTGAACCGACTTGTGTCATTGGCAGAATCCTCGTTATCTCATTAGAAATACTCGTTGAAAGTGATGTAAAACCAACACTCGCAAACATATATGCCACAAGTATAAAATAAGGACTGATGGTAGATAACAATGCGAATAGGATAGTCGCGCTTAATAAAAACAATTGCCCCGAAATAATTAATGGCATATTGCCAAAACGATCAATTACTCTTCCTATAAATTGTCCAGCAATCACTGCAATAATAGCTCCTGGAAAAATGATCATTCCTACCTCTATCGGTCCTTGTTGGAATGTAATTGTAAGCATAATTGGCATTAAAAACAGATTTGCAAAATTTATAAAAAAAGTGATACAAACTATTAACAGTAGTTTTGTATACTGCCTATTTCTAAAGAGGATTGGCGGAATGAACGGCTCTTTTCTTTTATGAAGATATCTCCACCACACCACAAAAAGAACGACGGTTGCAGCTAAGATAATATAGGAAAATGTTGTCAGAAAAAGGAGTAGACCTGTAACATTAAGTCCCGTTAGAATTGCACCAAATAGATCGAAGTGACCTTTTTGAAGAACCTCTCTCGGCAACAACAAATGGAAGAATGGAATGGAAAGGACCGAAATGCTACTGATAACGAAAAGATAATTCCATCCTAAGTATTGCGTAATGATTCCCCCTATTAGAGGGCCTAACCCAAATGCCAAAGAAGCCGTAGAAGTAATAATTGCCATCGCTCTTGCACGCCTCGAAAGACGTAAACGCCCGGCGATGATTATTCCCAATCCCATAATCCCTCCACCACCAACAGCCTGAACAATTCGAGCTCCTAATAAGAGGAGAAAATGATTGGAAAAGAAGCCGATGATGGATGCGATTCCTAAAATACTGATTCCAAAAAATAAAAGTCTAGAGACGGGGATAAAGTCCGACAATCTGCTAAAAGCCAATGATGCAATGGCAAACATGATTGAATAACCGGAAACGAGCCACGACCCTGTTGATGAATTTAAGGAAAAGTCTATAATTATAGAGGGCAATGCAACATTAAACATCGTCGTGTTCATTACTACGAGCAAGATGGTAAAACTCAAAATTAAAATAATCTTATTCTCTTGAATGGGTACCATGCTTTCTAATTGGGGAGAAGTAGTTGACGTCATTTGATCCCGTCCTTATTTTTAAAGTAATTAGTCGTTATCGTATTCGGACGACAACGACTAATCAACCTGCCTCACACAGGCAGTGAGCTGATTCCATTCAAAATCTGTTTATAGTTTAACAAGCGTTCTTCCGCGTACTTTCCCTTCTAATATAGCAGCTAATACTCCGGGTAGTTCTTCTAATGAGATTTCATTAACCATCTCTTCATTTAAGGTTGTTGGTTTCAAATCATTCCCAAGACGATTCCAAACTTTTAAACGCTCATTTCTTGGATATTGAACCGAGTCAACGCCAAGCCAATTTATACCTCGTGAAATATGAGGAAAAACGGTTGTGGAAACTTCACTGCCACCTGTGAAACCACATGTAGCTACAGATCCACCATACTTCAATGTACTTAGAATGTATTGGAGAGTTTTCCCCCCTACAGGATCAATCGCTGCTGCCCATTTTTCTTCACGCAATGGCTGATTGTCGTTATCTACAATCTCATCTCGATGAATGATTTGTTTAGCGCCTAATCCTTTCAAATACTCTTCTTGGTCTTTTTTTCCTGTACTCGCCACAACTTCATAACCTTTTTTAGCTAAAATATTTACCGCAACGCTGCCTACTCCTCCTGTTGCACCAGCTACTAGAACAGGTCCTTGGCTAGGTTCTAATCCATTATCTTCTAGTCTTTGAACGGCTATTGCAGCAGTTAATCCTGCTGTTCCAAGAACCATGGATTCCTTTAAAGATAACCCTTTCGGAAGAGGAACAACCCACTCTGCAGGAACACGTGCGAGTTCACTAAAGCCGCCAAAATGACCTGTTCCTAATTCGTAGCTCGTAACAATAACTTCATCACCTTTTGTAAATCGTTCGTCTTTTGAATCAATAACCGTTCCAGCTAAATCGATTCCTGGCACAACAGGATAGGAGGATACAAACTTATTTAGGATGGCTACTGCACCATCTTTAAAGTTTACGCTAGAATAGGCTACTTGAATGGTTACGTCGCCTTCTGGAAGGTCCTCCATACGTAATTGTTTGATTTCTAACTTGGTTTGATCATTTACTTTGTCTAGTACCATCGCTTTGAAATTATTCATTTTATCATACTTTCCTTTCTCTTTTATGATTGGAATTCCCTTTTAAAACCATACACGTACTCGTTGAATGCGCAACAAGACTCTTTTTTTCATCATAGATATGGCATTCCAGCAATCCAATTGTGCCGCCCTTTTTTATTATTTGCCCCTCAGCTCGCAGTTTCGTTTCAAAAATAGGTTTAAGGAAATTCAACTTAAGTTCCACCGTCGTAAACAATTCGTCCTCAGCAAGTGTACTAATAAAAGATAATCCCATTGCAGCATCAGCTATATCACCCAGTATCCCGCCATGCAATGTGCCCATCGGATTATGCAATCTTTCAGAAGCTTCTATTTCAATAACGACTCTGCCTTCTTCAGCTTCTACCACCTTAAAGCCAAGTACCTGCGCAACAGGAGCACCAGGTATTTCACCCGTCATCATTTTCTTTATTCTTTCTAAGTGACTCATTATCCACAACTCCTAAATAATAAATTTTACTTTTAGGGTACTGCCAACATGTCAGAAATTTTGACGTTAAGCGAGTTTCAATCTGTAAAGTAGAATTCCGGCCCACTAATGAATCGACTCTTTGTGTTTGCTCGCTAAACTCTAGCCCTCTATTGTTGAATAAACTTTTAATTATTTTAATTGTGTAAGTAGACGCTTCTCTTATTTAAAAAAGCGTACTTTACTTAAATAATCCCTACTAGTTTTAATACAAAAATAAGTGCTTCTAGATTATTAAAGTAAATAAACCTGCTGTCTCCATGCAGTAATTGAAAAATTACATTAAGCTTTTAGAAACGGGTAATCTATATAACCTTGTGCACCACCGGTATAAAGCCTATTTAAATCCGGTTCATTTAGGGGGGCATTTTTCTTTATACGCTCAATGAAATCTGGATTAGCTAGTGCCCAAATCCCTACTGTTGCAACATCTGCTAGACCATTATCCAAATCCATAGTAAGTTGTTCAATTGGACGCCCCGCTCTATTTACCAACAGTGGCTGCGTCCATAATTGGCGTATTTCTTGTAATAATGTTTCATTGCCAAAGTGCATAATATGAAGATAAGCCAAATTAAGCTTATTTAACTCCCCTATTAAATAACGATACATCTCAATATTTGTATCGCCTTCCTCAATTCCATTCAATGTTCCTTCAGGAGAGAACCGAATTCCCGTTTTTTCTGAACCAATTTCATCAATGACTGCTTTAGTCACTTCAATTGCAAATCGAGACCTGTTTTCAATTGTTCCACCATAGGCATCTTGTCTGAGATTTGAGTTTTCACTAAGGAATTGTTGAATTAGATACCCATTTGCCCCGTGAATTTCGACTCCATCAGCTCCAGCTTCAATTGCTGCGGCTGCGGCTGTACGAAATTCTTGTATGACTTTTTTATCTCATTTTGACCTAATTCCCTAGGAGTCGGAATATATTTCTTCCCCTCAGCTGTATACATTTCTATGCCAGGTGCAATAGCTGAAGGTGCAACCGCTTGTCGATGATGGTGTGTATTGTCAGGATGCGAAACACGCCCTGCATGCATGAGCTGAATGAATATGCGAGCCCCTTCATTGTGTACGCGGCTCGTTATTTTCTTCCAACCTTCTATGTGAGATGGTGTATAAATCCCTGGTGTATTTAAGTACCCTTGGCCGTCATCTGAAGGTTGTGTACCTTCACTTATGATTAAACCAAAAGAAGCACGTTGACCATAATATTCAACCGCTAACTCTCCCGGAGTACCATCAGGTAAAGCTCTATTTCTCGTCATTGGTGACATAGCTAAACGATTTTTCAATGTAACGTCTCCAATACGAACCTCTTCAAATAGATTTTTCATTTTTACTCTCCTTTTTATTAACATATTATAAACAATTTAATATCTATGACTAATTGGTTTTTACCCTCTCAATTACTTAGAATCAAGAAATAGGTTTACATGTTGGGCAAATAGTTCTGGATATTGGAATAGATGTCCATGACCAGAATCAGGATAAATAATCAGTTGTGCATTTGGTAAATGCTCAGCTAGAATATAACTATTTTTTGTTGGTACCATTACATCTTCAATGCCATTGGTGACAAGCACAGGATGAGGAATGTTTTGCAACCAATCGTAATTATGATCAGTATTCGGTTGGGCCCACTTTGCAAGGGCTTTTAGTTGAGCTGCTTGTACTTGATCTGAACTTTCAAACTGTTTCTGATTCAAAATTCGTTGTAGAGACTCCATCCCAGCAGCTTTACTTGTTTCGGTTGAACGATAGAAGAAGAACATGAAATCATCTAAAGCATCGTTTACATTTCCACCGTGACGTTTCATTCTCTCAAATATTACTGGATCTGGATTAACTCCAGCTTCTGGAGCAGAACCAGCTATAATGATACACCTTACCAAATCAGGATCTTGTAATGCTAATTCCTGTACAACCATTCCTCCAATTGAAAAGCCCAGAACATCGACTTGTTTTAAATCAAGTGCTTTAATGAAAGTTGCTCCATCCTTTGCCATTTCAGCTATAGTAGATGGCGTTTTTTCACTGGTTTCACCGACACCAGTATTATCAAAAAGAATAATTGGTCGACTTTCTGCTAAAGCACCAATCATATTAGGATCCCAGTTTTCCATTGTGCCACGGAAGTGAATGAAGAAAACAAGTGGAATTCCAGTTTCTTGACCGAATTTTCTATAGGCAAATCGGATTCCTTTAGCCTCGATATAACTTGATTCAGTTGGAATTGTAAATGGTGACATTGTATGGTCTCCTTTCGAACTTATTGTTCGATTATTTTGAAATTTAATTTTATCTGTCTGGCAGTGACTTACTGTACATATGATGGTTATCTGATTTTCAATATAATTTTTCCTCTAGCTCTTCCTGATTCCGAATATTCTATTGCTTTTTGCGCATCTTCAAAGGAAAATACTCTATCGATTACAGGTTCGATTTTTCCAGATTCAATAAAGTCTGCAATAATACGTAATTGTTCTCCACTCGGCTTCATAAACAAATACGTATATTGAACATTATGCTTTTTTTCAAGAGTAGTAAGTTTTCTACTTACTACGGAGAGCAACATCGTTTTTAAAAATCCTAATCCCCGTTCTTTAGCAAAACGAGCATTTGGTAATCCTGAAATGGATACATTTTTTCCCCCATTTTTAAGAACGTCGAAGGATTTTTCAAGCGCTGTGCCCCCAAGCGTGTCGAATATTGCATCATAATTTCCCAGTATATCTTCAAATTTATCTGTTTTGTAATTAATGACTTCATCTGCACCGAGGGATTGAACTAATTCCCTACCGGCTTCACTAGCAGTCGTTCCAACAGTGGCACCCATTAATTTTGCTAGCTTGAATAGCAAAAGTTCCGACACCACCAGCACCAGCGTGAATCAATATCTTTTGCCCTTTTTGCAATTGAAGTATTTCATGTAAGGCTTGATATGAAGTTAATCCAACCAGTGGAATCGATGCCGCTTCCTCAAAGCTTAAATTTTTAGGTTTTAAGGCTATTTCATCTTCATGAATAGAAATATATTCAGCAAAAGTTCCGATTTTACTCTCACGTGGACGACCATATACTTCATCTCCGACCCTAAAGCCAGTCACTTTTGTACCAACCTTTGTCACAACACCAGAAAAGTCATTCCCAAGGATTAGTGGCATTTTATATTTAATTAACAATTTCACCTCCCCATTGCGTATCCTAAAATCAAGCGGATTAATACTAGCTGCATGAATTTCTGTGAGTACCTCATATTCGCCAATTTCAGGTACGGGCATTTTCGTCAAACGTAATGGAATCTTTCCATACTTATCAATTACCATCGCTTTCATTATCTCCACCTCCAAATAGCAAGAATTCACAAGATACTTTATTGTTTAACAAGCATTCTTTTGCCTTCAAGATTGAAATCTCCAGCTCAATTTTCATCATTCACCGGTGCTTCGTGATGATCGACAATTTCATCCTGATAAATGATTTCTTTCGTGTCCAATACCTTGTAAAGGAAACAATTTACTCTACAAGTATACGTACATTTTTAATTGAAACAATTCGAGAACGAGCATTCTAAAAAGGGTAAAAAAAGAAAGATTAATCCAAAACAGACAGTGTCATATCGATAATGCTTTCCAATTTTTCTCTATCATCGCTCGTTTTCGCTAATACTCGCAATCCCACTAATGAATTATGAATAAACAGGGAGAGACTTTTCGCATTGTAATGATTAGATATTTCCCCCAATGTTTGACCTCGTAGCAATAGCTCGTACAGTAATTTTTCAGTATTTGAGAAACTATCCACAACTTTCTCTGCTACTTCTTCGTCATGTAGGGATAATTCAACTGCTGTATTTACCGTTAAACAACCAATAGGTTCTTTTTTATTTTTATAAATTGCAATCTCAAATAAACGCCTGATGGCCTGTTTTACCGAATCCAGTGGCTTTACTTGTGAATTTATCTTGGTCCCTACTAATTCTTCATAGCGCTCCAACGCTTTCATAAATAACGTGTGCTTATCGCCAAATGTATCGTAAATACTTCTGCGATGGATTCCCATATGCGTGACTAAATCTTGCATCGAAGTTTTTTCATAGCCTTGTTTCCAAAAGAGTACCATAGCTTTTTGTAATACTTCATTTTCATCATATTCTTTTATTCTTGCCATCCAATTCCCCTCCTTCCACACAATCTATAGCAGCTCTTTAGACCGTCGTTTAAAAAGCCTTTAAGTACTAAGAAGTTCGTTTTGAGAACGGTCATTCTCATTTCTCTAAAAAAATATTGCTTATCCTTTACCTTATATACCCTACGATATCATTTAGAAAACAATCCATCAATAAATAACTCCAGTAATTATTATGACCTTTCTCTATGCTTTAGAACCATCGGATAGTGATTTTTTCTCATTCAATATTTCAACCAAGAGAAAAATTGTTTATTAAATAAAATTTTCATCTTACACTATTCTGCCCCTTTAGTTTAAGTACATTTTTTCACAAACTTTCATATTGATTTCAGTTATTTCAATAAATTCAGTTTACACCGACCCTTCTCATATTGCACCCGAAGTATTAACCTTTCCTTAAGCAATTAACTTTATTGACAATTGTACCATTTTTTAGCTAATCTCTAATCTATTGTTACTTCCCCTTTAAACCTTTATTTAACGCTTACTGCCAGTTAGGAAGTCATTACACAAATATATATTCATTATATGATTTGTCGATAAATTCTTATTCTATATACTCTTAATTTAGAAAGACAATATTTTTGTGTCAAAATCTAATAAAGACACAAATCTTATGTCTTTGCTATTATAATAACTGGTATAACAATATTTTCAAAGACAACACATTTGTGTCACTAGTCAATTAGGTCTATTGTTCTTGCCTTCTACTATTCCTTTCTTCAATAGCATTTCTATGTGTTTTTTATTTTTTATCTTGTAATCGACCGACCGGAAGTGTTTCTGATTGAAACTCATTATACTTTCTTTTTAAATACAAGCCCTTATTTTCATAAATCCACTTTGAAAATAAAAAGATCGACTTCCTGCCACTTACATTAACTCGAAAATGAGTATTATGTTCAGTTAAATTCGTTTAAAACCCCATTTTCCAATTTTATCACGTAAAGAAATCATAAATGACTATGAACCTCCTACTATACTTACAAAATCCTTGTTATATTTCACAAAACCATCAGATCAAAATAGCCGCAAATAAAATGATTATATATTGTTCGGGAATGTTACCGCACTTGATTTATTTGGCATAATGCCATGAATATTCATTAGATCTTCCTTCATTATTTTGCTATTTAAATTTAGAATATACACCCCAGTCTTTTCATTCCATACAGGGGTTGAAATGTAAACTTACGTTTCACGCTTCCAATCCGTCCTTTTATCCACATGATTATCGTTGCGTAACTTACGTATATCTAGCCGATACATTGGCTGTTTCTGCAATTTCTGTTGTGCTTTTTCCTTCGATATACAATTTTATTATTTCGGCGATACCTAATTTTCAAAAGCCAAAAAAAACGTTCTTCTCCGTAACTATCTTGGAAATTTGATTTTCTCTAGATTTGACAAGAGAAATATTTTGGTTTGCCAAATTCAAAACCGCTTTATGTTCGTCTATAATCAAAAATGTATGTAAATAGCACAGTACGTTTTCCTCCATGCTTAACAATTGTATATTTTTAATGTCAATTGGTTCGTCTCTTTTACGCGCTTCAAGTTTTACGTTATTATTATCATCAATCGCAAGCTCTGGATAATCTTCCAACTCTTTGATTGCGATCCACATCCTTCTCTTGCTTCGCCTTATTATTGTACTGGTTGGTTTCAATTGTACCTTACCTTGGCGCTTGCACTCCTGGTATTCATAATTGTCACGCTGCTCTACTGCTGCTCTCATTCGTTTCCAATTTAAGACAAGCCACTTCGATTACCAACAAAGGAGAAACATCTTTAGGTCCATGATTATTACAGAAATAATGTTTGTTTCTTCAGACATTATATAAACTCCTTTTGCACTTGCTCTATTTGCAAACTCAACATAATACTGGCCTTAATCATCTTTAGCTGTTCTTACAACTTCGCTGGCTTATTGTCCGCCATGATTAATTATCCCGTTTTGTTCGTTATAAAATGTATAACCCCGATAATTTTCCTACTCGCAATTTTCATTGTTCTTTATATAGAATTGATATATCAAAAATGATGTCAATTGCACTGTTAATTTAGATAGTATACTATTATTTCATTAATAATACAAAAAGGTCCTCTATTAAGAGATTCTGGTCAATTTTATTATTTCTTCTGATTTACAAGCAGTCATAACAAAAACAATGCTAAATAAAAACAACAAGGATGAAATCTTTCTCCAAAAACAACCCTCCTATTCAATATTCTTACCTGTTAGTAATAATTTCGCATAAAAGAAAAAGACAATCTTTTTAATGATCGCCTTGTTTAACTCCTGCACCAGTTTTTTTGAAGATCCAAAACATTTATTATTGGACTTACTCGGATTCTTCTATCATCTCCAACTTATAGGGTAAATCTGTATAAGGAAGGGCTTTTAATTTATTCATCAATAATGAATATTTAGTATCATCCATCATACCTCGCAAATATGAATGCACCAGTAAATAACCAGCTATTCGCTCAGCTACCCCTTCGCTATTATTCCTGTCCAAGAGTAAAGTGAGTTGATCTAGCATCCAATTAATATCCTCTTCGTCTATGTCTATATTTGTAATTGTGCGTATAATTTCAGCTTCATCATTGCTCGTTTTAAAAATATGTTCCGCTTGTTCTTTTGTTATTTCTTCCATTTCAGGCATATCCATATCATCTGTGATTTCTATTTCATCTTCATCAACAATGACCATCTCTTCCGCTTGAAGCCCTTCAATGAACTCTGAGAAACTACGAGCAATTTGAAATTCAACCTCTTCTTCAACATCAATATAGACGATACTAGGCTCTTTCGTCTTTCCTCTGTAATCCATTACAACCCAAGTATGCCCATCTCCATTAAGAAGCACTAAATCATTCGGGAGCTCCTATTCATTAATGAGGTAATGAGAATCTAGAATACCTTCTTCGCCAATACCAAAAATACTATCAATCTCAATGTAATCCTCTACTGAACTAGTAGAGAAAACAATAGAGAAAACAGTTCGTTTTATGTAGCCTCCATTTTGTTTTTTATTAACTTTTTATAGAGACTAGGAAGTTCTACTCCTAATTTTTTCTCTGCTAAAACAATATCTTTCTTTTTTATAGGGTCTAGCACTAGTTCGTCTTCATCATCTAACCAAAAGTTACGCATTGATTTCCCTCCAGCAATTTTTTGCATCTCCTAATAGCATAAGAAAACATTACCACATTGAAATTGGTATTTATATATATAATCTTCGACAAATTACGCCACAAAATCAACAACCCTTAGAGCTGCTTTTAAAACTTATATTTGTAGTCCAAATATAACTAATCACTTTATCTGTGGTGCAATTTAGATATTCCTTCTTCAACAATTAATCGAGCAGCCTTCTATTGATAAATACGTACGTAAAGGTTAATAAAACCAACATAGCAACTACAAGAACAGTTTCTTCATAAGGGTAGTCAATAAAACCATGCATAACTACTAACAATCCTAACGGTAGAAAAAAAGCTCCACCTGTAACTTTACCTAACAAGGATTTATTTTTAATGTTTTTTTCATTAAACCCAGCTAATAACCATGTTTGTTTTTTTACAGCTGCCAAGTATGAAACAAGCAATAGAGCAATCCCTATAATTAATAATCCGTAGTCCATCTTTGAACCTCCCAAAACCGAATTTATTTCTAATACTTTATTTACGATTCTGGATAAAAAAAGTTCCATTTTATTCAACTAGTGCACCAGTTAGTAGTAACTTATATTTCAAGTTCATCTTACTTTGCCAATGAACTCATGGATAAATTAAAGTGTATTTGGTAATCAAATATTGTAGTTTATGGCAATGTTTTTTGCATAGAAAATAAGCCATTTATATACTTATGAATAAAATATTGTATATAAACAGCTTATTAAATATTTTCGTTCTTGAACTCTAGCACCAGTTAAGTCAAATGTTCATTTAAAAAATAATGTCATTTGCAATATTTACTAATATTTCTTAAAGAGGTTAGCAGAATCATCTCTGTGATGACCGTCATCTTCATGATGACCGTCATGTCCAGTATGCCCTCCATGCCCAGGATATCCTCCTTGTCCAGGATATCCTCCATGCCCAGGATGTCCTCCATGCCCAGGATGTCCTCCATGCCCAGGATATCCCCCATGCCCAGGATATCCCCCATGCCCAGGATGTCCTCCATGCCCAGGATACCCCCCATGCCCAGGATGTCCTCCATGCCCAGGATATCCTCCATGCCCAGGATATCCTCCATGCCCAGGATATCCTCCATGCCCAGGATATCCTCCATGCCCAGGATATCCTCCATGCCCAGGATATCCTCCATGCCCAGGATATCCTCCATGCCCAGGATATCCCCCATGCCCAGGATATCCCCCTTGTCCAGGATATCCTCCATGCCCAGGATATCCTCCAAATAATTGTCTATCCACTATATATCTCCTCCTTAAATTGTTTCTAGAGTAGTGTATGTAACCAAGTTTGAAGAGGAATAGTTATTTGCCCATTTGTAAATGTATTCTTGGCTGGTTTTTATTTGCGGTATAGGTAAATGGTATAGTCATAGTCCCTGATTTTACTATTGTTCACAAAACAATAAGTAACAGACAATGATTTACTGTCTTGCTGTTAATTCAACCTACCCCTTTAATTGAAAAAGCCGCCATATTGACGAACTCCCTGTTGTGCTAAAGCACCATTTAGTTGAAGAAGATATCTCAATAAACAAGTTTATTTGAAAGATAATACTGTTGATTACTTTTAAATTAAAAAATTTAGTTTCTTTTTACTTTTTATTCGTCTATTGTATATTCGGGAAACCTCTGTTAAAATTCAAAAATCAGCTTCATACGATCCTTATATATTTATGGAAATAAGGTCCATAAGTTTCTACCTGGCAGCCGTAAAATGCCGGACTATGAGGAAAGTTAGAACGCCACACGTGAGCATTGGTGCATTCTCTTCTTTCTTTATAGATGGATAGGATGCATTTTTTTGGTCAGACTTCTAACGATAAGGGTCTTTAAAACTGAAAATATTACCTGGAGGTTATTATGGATATTTTATTTGGTTTGTTATCCCTTGTGGGTTTACTATTTATAGCTTGGCTTCTAAGCAAAAATAAAAAGGCCATCAAATGGCGTACGATTATAATAGGTGTGGTATTAGAAGGAATTTTCGTTTGCTTCATGCTCAATGTCCCCCTTGGCCGCTTTCTTCTTACAGGTGCTGCCGGGGGTGTGCAAAACGTCCTTGACTATAGCCAAGCAGGCATTGATTTCTTATTTGGTGGCTTTTTTGCAGAAGGAACGAATGTAGGATTTGTTTTCGCGATTCAGGTCTTATCCGTTATTATTTTTATCTCTGCATTGGTCTCAGCTCTGTATTATTTACGAATCATCCCTTTCGTTGTGCGTATACTCGGTTGGGCTGTTGGTAAAGTGTTTGGGACAACTCGGGTTGAATCTTTTAATACAGTTGCCAACACCATGTTAGGCGTTGTAGAATCCCCATTACTCATTAAGCCTTATCTGGCAAAACTTACACGTTCGGAACTATTCACTGTTATGGTTGGGGGCACAGCTTCAGCCAGTGGTGCGATTCTATTGTCTTATGCTCAAATGGGTATTGATATTAAGTATTTACTTATTTCTGTTTTCTCCGTACCATTTGTCGCTATTGTAATGTCTAAAATCATGGAACCTGAAACAGAAGAATCTGTGACGAATGAAGATGTCGAAATGGAAGAAGCAGGACATGCGAACATTTTTGAAGCCATTTCTGAAGGAGCTGTGAGCGGAGTAAAGCTTGCTGCTAATATTGGTGGTTTGCTTATTGCGTTTATTAGTTTATTAGCCCTCGTAAACGGTATACTGGGCATCATTGGAACAGATCTGGCTACCATATTTGGTTATGTTTTCTTTCCTTTTGCTTTACTTGTTGGGATTCCGATTGAAGATGCTTTCCGAGCTGCATCCATTATTGGAACAAAGCTTGCAGCCAATGAACTGATTGCATTCCAGGAGGTACTCAATTTTCAAGAGGAATTTAAGCCACAAACGATTGCAATTTTAACCGTTGCATTGTGTAACTTCGCGAACCTCTCTTCTATTGGACAATTAATTGTAGGTCTTGGTTCCTTAGCACCTTCAAAGAAAAAACAAATTGCATCTCTAAGCTTTAAAGCCATTATCGCTGGTACCTTGGCAAGCTTTATTACAGCTATTTTTGTAAGTATGTTTGTCTAAGGGAACTACTAGAATGAAATCGCATTACAGAGTAACGTATATGCTAAAGTGTGAGCGGCAGGGTTAACTAAAACTTAAACAAAACCTTTTAAAAACTATCCTTCTTCCAATCTATTGGGTAACGAAGGATAGTTTTTTCTTTCACTGGAGTACCCTCTTTAAAGTTTTTATTTCCTAAAAAGCCTTAAATACACCATTAAGTTCACTGTTGGTTTTTTCGGTTTAAATTCCCACATTAGAAATCTTATCATGACAAAAATATGACGGCTTGCAACGCATTATTTCCTAAATTGAGCGAGTTTTCAATTGCTTAAAAAGTTAAGAAAATAAGAATATCCCCTAGCCGATAAGTTAGGGGATATTCTAAAGTGCCCCTTTTAGAAAGAGGCAGAGAAAGTATGCTTGGGCCGTCGAATATATTATTCACATTAACAGTAGGATTATGCATTATTAGTTCTTCCATTTATGATACCCAATGGGGTGTTTATAATGGAAGAAATACTACTACAAGAAATCTACAACTACCTCCAATGCTCAGAAGGAAAGCTAAACAAAATAGAAGTGGAAATTGAAGAGGTCAAATCAAAACGCAAGATTTTGCTCATAAAAATAAAAAAAGCCCCTAGCCATTACGGTTAGAGGCTTTTTTCTAGGGGAAAGGACGATATAGCCTTCAAAATTATTATTTACTCCTTCAATATAAATATACATTAACTCTTTATAATATTTCCTGAAAAGCACAGACGTGGAAAACCTGGGCTTTCTTATTCTGACTTTCAATCTTCATTAATCGAGTAAGATAAAATATCTTCTTCTTTATTCCAATCAACAAACACTTCAACAGATTCTCCATGGCTATTAGTTACCACAAAACTTGGGTCACCGTGTTCTCCTGCATTTTCAGCTTGTTCTTTAAATTTATCTGTAACATCTTCTTCAAGAATTACATTTACAATTTTAATTGCTTCACTACGGGGTAAATTTTTCATTTAGTTCTCTCCTATTTTTTTTATAGGATATCCAAATCATACGTTGTTATTCGCGTTAAGCCCCAGCTATGGAAACAGCTGGGGCTTACTTTTTATTTTTAAAAAGTAGAGGATTACTGCCACTCAATTTTAAACAGACGGGTATGTATCAATCTCCAAGGTAAAGTATGGAGACAGTTGCGAAAAATGCTATGGTATGATAATTCTTCCATATACCGAATGGAACCAAATAAACCAAAAAGCTGATTTTCTTGTAAAAGAATAATCAGCTTTTTTATACTGTTAATGTTATAACACTTCTAAATTATCTAATTTTTATTAGTCATCTAGATCTCATATTCTTTTTTAAGTACTTTTCCTGTGACAGCATCAATTTCAACTTCTGCTTCTCTTTGACTCGTGTTTAATTCGAATTCATAAACATATGGTTATCATCTTCATCAAAGTCTATTTCAGTCACCGTTCCATTTACAGCTTTTTCAGCGATTTCTATTGCTTCTTGTTCAGAAAGGAAATTTTGCTTGGTACTTAGATTCTTATCATCGCGATCATCATTCAATTTTTCAACTTTTACATTCAATGCTATTTTGCTCTCCGTAACTTTTTGAACATTTGCTTTTCCGTTATCATTACTGAAAAGATAAAAGAAGATTACCTGAACGTTCCATCGTTCATCTTTAAAAAAAGAACTTTAATCATAACTTGGGATGAACATCCACCAAAAAATCATATAAGTTGAATTTTATATCATTATTAGCCGCGTCAAGTGCTTTCCCCATCGTATTCTCGATACTCTCCTATAGAAAGATACAGAAATACAAACATAAAATAATGTTGACGTTTATATTCTCTTGCTTACTATTTCTTCAAATCTAGCTTTTTTACCTAGTGATCGTTGATTAATCTGATTTTGTTTAAATTCTTTTAGTGTTGGTTCAGTTCCAAAAGGAAAAAGTTCCTTTAGTTCATCTGTATTATATTCCGCAAGGTTTTGTCTTCCCAATGTCTTATATCTTATTTCAAATTCTTCTTGGAATCCAGGCATCATTGTTTCTGAAGGTGACTGTTCCATGCCGGATATCCATGTTTCAAAGTCATACATTCCTCTATCAATGATACCGCATAAATCTTCCAATGATTGAGTCAACTCCATCAAACAATCCAGTCCATTGTTTAATAAAAGTCCATTTTTCTTTGCTTTTTCAATAGAGTGTTCTAGTCTGTAAAAATTCTCATTATAATTAAATTCAACAAAGCAGCTAGTACGATCCCAATTGAACTTGTAATTTTGAACCTTTAGACGCTTCATAACACCAGTAAGCTTTTTTTCATACACGCCTTGCTCATTATTTGGCATCCATTTTAATAGATTTTTTAGCATATAATTCACCTTCCTTGTATATTCGATTAGCGTTTCAAAACAATGACCTTGTACTAATCATTTCTACAAAAGTGGACGAAATTCCTTTATTAATCGTTTTACATTTATCGACTATTTTTTCAATATAATCAAATTAATAATCGCCCTCTTAAACTCTTGCACCAGTTAGCTTAATAAGGAAAAAGTTTACTTGGAAAATAATTGTTTTAATGTTTATTGATTACCTCTCCTAAAATTTTGAATCATTTATGTCTATTTTTTAGAAATTACAGTAAACATCCCTGTCATGTTGGGTGAGAAATCTTTAAAATCATACTTTTCATAGAACGATTCTTTACCTTGTGATGCAAACAAACCAACAAACGCCTTATCTGGGGCATTAGTATATAAGTATTCAACCAAAAGATTCATTATATCCTTTCCAATACCATTTTTCTGATAATCTGGATGAACCACTATATCTTGGATATAGAAATAAATAGCCCCATCGCCTACAATTCTCCCCATACCAACAATTTGTTCATTATCCTTTACTGTGATGCAGTGAATAGAGTTACTTAGTGATTTTTCCACCACTTCAAAATTCATATAATTAGTCCATCCCACAGACTCACATAAATATTTGTATTCTTCCAATGTTGGAATATTATTTTCAAACTTATATTTTTCCAAAGTATTTCCTCCAATACCTCAAATTTCATCATAAATATATTCGAAACCGTTTTATTTATTCCTCTTCCTCAGTTGAAATAGGCGATCAAATTTAATGATCACCTTGCTTAACTCTTGCACCCGTTTGTTGAATAAGGCATTAGTTTTTCTATGGCGAGGTAAGATATTTTTCTCTAAAAATTGGACTTAATTCACTCCACACATCAAATTTATTTCCTTCTAAATCGAAAAAAATAAAGTTCCTTCCAGAATGCCCTCTGTTTTCAATATCTCCAACTCTTATCCCTTTATCTGAAAAGTCCTTATGTATAGTTTCTAAAGCATTTAATCCATCGACTTCAAATGTTATAGAGAATTGCTCTACACCGTAAACATCATAGAAATTCGAGCTTTGATTCTCTTTAGATTTCACAAGAAATAGACTTTGGTTTGCGAAATTAAGAATTGCTTTATCTTCGTCTTGATAGCTTAACTCTGCCCCCAATTCGTTAACATACCATTCAGAAGATAGTTCTACATTAATTACTGGAATATAAATAGTTCCTATCCTTAATAATTTTTCACTCATTCTATTATCTCCTTCGTTCCAAGTTTTCTTTTTCCCACATTGATTCATTCTACGACGTTAAATAAAGATCTTTGTAAATCAATATTAGCATAATATTCCAATTTTTCACCAAAAATAAAAGACAATCAATTCAATGATCGTCTTGTTTCACATTTGCACCATATAGTATAATTTCATATCTTCACAAACTTTCCAGCCAAGATAGTTAAATAATAATATTATTTACGCTTTTGCCGTATTCGGTGTAAAAGATAAGCCAATAAAAAACAAGTGTAGTAAAAGTTACCTATAAGTACAAGAGGTTTTCTATTTAGAAGTCACCACCGCCACTATCGGAACCACCACTATCAAAACTGGAGCCACTACTATAATCAGAACGACTAGAGTGTGAATTGCTGGAATAGTCATGAGAATGTTTATGACCGTCATCGTCTAATCCAGAAGCTACCACTCCCGGAATGATAGCTGCATTATCAGTTGAGTTATAGTTACTTTTGGTTTGCTTTCTATTTTCTTGTTTTTTCTTTTTTCTAAACCAATTAAACATTAGCATCGCTCCTTTAAATCTTTGCGTCTGAATAATTAATCTTAACTTTCGTAGACAATACATAATATGTAAGTAACCTTAATATTAATTGATGGAATTGTCAATCTTATTAAGTGAAGGCTGTTCTCTAAAAGATTGTTACTTTTACCAAGTAATGGATTAAATACACTATGCAGGCTGCTGCCCCACTATCTTCAACTATTCTGCCCCGTTAGCAAGAGAGGGTTCTCCGAAGACTATCTACTTATTGTGTTAAAGTACCAATTAGTTTAAGTGCCTTAGTTCGCAATTTATGCGAATTACGAACTATTAACTCCACTCTTGTCCATTTCCTATTGGTATATTACGCATAAACTAAGTTAACCACCATCCACCATATTTATACCTCCTACTGGACACTCATTATAATGGGCGTCCTTTAATATAAAGGCAATTGTCCTACCATGCTTAATCCAGTTAAATATACTGTACTAACTTAAAAAAGGAGGTGTAAGCTATGAGTGGTAATGGATATGGCAGATATGGACCTGATATGGATTTTGTACTAATCGTTGTCCTATTTATTCTATTAATTATTGTTGGTGCTTCCTTTGTCCATGGTGGTTACTAATTTATATTAGGTATTCCTGGTTGGTGCTGACTACCTTATCGGTCTGCTTTTTTACAAAGGATACACTAAATAAATTAATTCCTCTTACGTCGCTTTTGGTTTCGACTATTTACTTATAACTTAACTCTGCTTCTACTCAACCCTTGGTCAATTCTACTAATTCATTCTCCTATTTTTAAAATATTCCATTCTTGTCTATTACGAAAAATATCCTATTACATAACATGTATTATATATACTGAAAGGTGGTGAGTTATAAATGAGCTATGACTACAGTGGCGGTTATGACGGAAAAATGAATTTCGCCTTAATCGTTGTGTTATTTATCCTATTAATTATTGTTGGCGTATCCTTCGTTAAATACTAATTTATTCGTAGGATAGCCCTAATGTATGACAGCCCTATAGCCACCACCACCACTCATTTAATGAATTCCTCCTTCCAATAGGGTACCGGGAATTTCACTTTTCCCGGGCCCATGTTCTTTTCAAATCCTTTTTTCTCTCTGCTTGCTGCAAAATAGGTTTCAATTGCGAAAAAGGCGATCAAATATAATAATCACCTTGTTTAACTCTTGCACCAGTTAGCACGATAAATGTGTAGTCATTGTCTATCATACTTTTAAGATATCCATTTTTTTAATATCTTTATTATTATTTTTATCAGCTCGGTAACTATCCTTCGATGAAGACTTATAAACAGATAGATATTGCTCAGGATTTAGTAAATAATACTTTACTTCTCCCATTTGGTGTAATTCTAAATCCTCTAATTGGACTCCTGCGAAATCTGGTAACGTGTCAACGGATAACCCTTCTTTAATAAACTCATGCTCATGCAAATCAGTTAGGCTATATCCCATTGAGTTCAAGATTTTTATAATATCTTCCCAGTTAAATATAGATAATTCTGGCGGCATTTCCCAGCCTCTTTTATCACCAGGTACATGAATATCTAAGTCTTGGGAATCCCAACTCTTCCGTGTAACTACTTCTAAACCAACTGACCCCATTAACAATGGAATAATTTCAACATCATCTAATTTTTTTAATTTTAGTAAACTCATCAAACTTGTTATTATCCATTTCCTTCTCCATTTTTTCTAATTGTACCCATTACTAAATTCAACAAACCTGCGACTATAGTTTGATAACTTTAACTTCATATTACTATAATATTTATAAATATTTACTAAATAAATAGATGATCGTTTTTATGATCGCCTTGTTGAACTCTTACACCATTCAGTTGAGTAAAAACGCCACTCCAAAGAATAAAAGGACAAGTACACAATAGGAATAAACTAAAATACTATTTTAAGAGGTGCTAGTTGTAGAATTACATGGTATATATATAAAATTAGCAATAAAAAATATATTTTATTAGGGTTGTTAAGTATTGGAATCATAGGATTGATTATATTTATTATTATAGCTATTTGTTCAATTAGCCTACTGATGCAGTACTCTCATTGACATTCCTTATTGAGCTAACTGCCCGTTTGCTTGGGAATGAATATAAAATCTAGTTCCAAATGGCCTTGTTATTTATTTATTTATGATACAGTTCACCGTGGTAATTTAAAAGGCAAAAAAACAGCATTGGATTTTACCGATCAATGCTGCTTTTTATTATTTATTAACGATAGGCATTAAAGTACCTAGTATTGTAGGCTTTTATTATCATATGTATAACCTTATGACAGCTCTAAATGTCGAGATTGTGTTATGTTTAACGTCCCTTTGTGTAAAACTGACGATGAAGTTGACGAACTTCCTCCGCTAGTTCAGGAACAGGGCCATCTACTGTGGTATCACTAATAACATCTTGGATGGGCAGATTCTGAACACGCGATGGAGCAACGCCTAATTCAACAAACCATTGTACCAACTGTTCAGATGAACTTGCATAAACGATTCGACCTAAACCAACCCAACCGTGAGCCGCAGCGCACATAGGGCAATGTTCTCCAGAGGTATATACTGTCGCCTTGCTTCTTTTTTCAGGTACCATGTTATTAGCTGCCCATCGTGCTATAGCAAATTCCGGGTGTTGGGTATGGTCACCGCCTGCCACGTGGTTATGATCTTCAAAAAGCACTTCTCCATCGGCTGACACAAGTACTGAACCAAATGGCTCGTCACCTTTCTCCAGAGCGATTTTTGCTAATTCAACACTACGTCGCAAGTGCTTCAAATCTGTATCACTTATCATATTTGAATCCACCTCGTCCTTTTTTATTTTTTGCATCAAAATTTTATAAAATGTCCTATTTTATACTTTCATCAAACCATACATGGGTGAGTCTCTAAAATCTAAAAACTGCTTACGTCTAGAGGAAATAGCAACCTTTACGATTTCAATTTTAGCATAAATATCAATTTCCTTATTGAATATTATTCAAGAATATGGCCCGATTATTAAATAAGAGCCAAAGGCGCTTGTTCAACTAAACTGCCCCAATAGTTCAATAGCTCTATATCAGAGTACCATAATTTTTAAAAAATATTGTTTGAAGATAAGAGACGACAATATTACTGATCGTCTTGTTTAACTATCGCACCCGTTAGCTTAATAAGAAAAATTTAAAGTTTCATTTTCATGCCTTCGTGTGTGGCTTTAAAACCTAACTGTTCATAAAAACGTAAGGCATCGTTCCGTTTTTTATCTGTTGTTAGTTGAACCAAATGGCAATCACGTTCTCTCGCACGTTGAATTGCCCAACGAATTAGTTCAGTTCCTACCCCTTTGCCACGTTCAGAGGATGATGTTCTTACGCCTTCAATTGTCGCTCTCCATCTGCCTTGATGTGTTATATACGGTGTAAATGTAATTTGTAGCACACCGATAACTTCATTGTCTTGACAAGCTACGACTAACTCATTGTTAGGATCAGATGTAATAGCTTGAAACGCTTTTAAGTAACTTTCTGGGAGTGGTTGCTCATAACGCTCTCTCTTACTTCCTAAAGTATCATCAGCAAGCATTTTCACAATTTTATCTAAATCCTGTTCTGTTGCTATCCTAAATGTTATTTTTTTCTCCAATAATACCTCTCCTGGTTTATTCAGTACAATTACGCTTCCTTCTTAAACAATTCTTCTACGATGGTTAAATAGCTACATCTTCATAATACCATAATATTCAAAAATAACTTTCTAAAGAAAAAGACGGTCATCTTAACCTCCTTGTTGAACTCGTGCACCAGTTAGCTTAAGTACACCTTTTCACAATCTTATAAACGACAAGACTTTTAAGGTTGTTTGTAGCCTTTGAGAACTTCCCCGTTAGTATTTCTCAATTTCTACAGTTATATTTTCGCTAATAATATTTTTTAAATAATAGGAAAGAATAAAGTTGTCATGATTTTGTAAGTAGTTTTGAAAGGCGGTCTTATACACCATGGGTAAAATAAAAGTTAAACTATGGACAAACCAATATTTAATTATTATAGTATTGTCTTTAGTAATGTTCGCTTCTTTTTATATGATTACAGCAGGTTTCCCAATTTTTGTATCAACCATTAACGATAATCCTACGATTGCAGGAACCATGACCACAACCTTAATGTTAGCATCACTAATTACGCGCTTCTTTGCAAGTGTCATTATCCAAAAAGTTAATATGAAATTGCTCCTCATTATTTCTCTCCTTTATTTTTTGGGAACAATTGGTCTTACTTTTGTAAATGACTCCATCGGATTTTTAATATTCATTAGAGCACTACAAGGTATTGGATTTAGTATGCTTACGATTTTAGTCTTTACAATATCAAGTAATATTGTTCCAAAATCTCGGTTAGGTGAGGGCATTGTTTTTTTTGCAATGTCTACTAGCGTTGGGACGACAATGGGGCCACTAATCGCAATTTCTTATCTTGCAAATTATTCGTTCCACTCCATGATGATGTTAACTCTCGGTCTTATGTCTTTTTCACTTGTGTGTAGCTTTTTCACAAAAAATACAGTTACAAAAGAAAATAAACAGACGACAAATAATGAACCTTTCTATAAATACATGTTCGATAAGCGTGTTCTTCTTCCGTGTATTTTGGTAGCTTTCAATTATATGGCAATTGCAGGAACAGTTAACTTTATTGGGGCTTTTGGAAAAGAGATTAATGTTGGCGGAAGTATTTCACAGTTTTTTATCGCACAAGGGATTGCAATGGTAATTATTCGGGCTTTCTCTGGTAAAATTTTCGATCGATTCGGTCACAGAATCCTTATTATTCCAGCCGCAATTTCTGGGACTTTAGGTTTGGTCTTATTAGGCTTTTCAACTAGTATGTGGATGGTTTGGGTTTCAGGGGCACTATTCGGAATTGCTTTTGCCATAATCCATCCAATTATCCAAGCATGGGCATTAACCCTTGTTCCATCCGAGAAAAAAGCAACTGTCAATTCTATGCTACTTATTTTTATAGATTTTGGTCTGGCCATTGGATCCGTAGGTCTTGGATTCTTAGCAAATAGTGTTGGGTACGGCATGACTTTTAGTTATTCTGCTACATTTATGATTATTATTTTGATATTGTATCTAATTGGGAGCAAGAGGACCGCAACATTAGAAGCTAATAAGGAAAAATAATCCTGAGCTAATCATACTAGCATACTAACGGGATAAACCACTACAAACCCGGGCTGTACGATTGTCAACATTGGCTTTTGGGACAACCTCTACTTGACTAATGTCCACTTTAGTCACCATACATCGCAAATTCAGCGATACACCACAGAGAATGAAAGTTTGTTTCTATGTCTATAATGACTTTTGGGTATATTCACAACAATCTCGTCTCAGCATAAATGCTGGGTCTAGTTTGTTTTTGTCTTTTTTAGGAATTTCGGATATCAACTTTCATGGTAATTTAATAAAGCACCTTCGATTTGTTCTATCTAAGAAACTATTTTTCTTTTTCTCGTTGTTTTATAAGCAAATGGTTCTTCGCTTAATCTGTTACGTTTATCTATTCGCTCACTACATCGTCTCCTTAATTATTTCAGTTTCAAACATTATATTTAAAAAATGCTCTCACTGTTATGGTAAAGCACCATAAACAACTTTTTTTTGCTTGACATTATCTTTCATGGGAATAAGTTTATATCGTTTATCTGGTTATAAATCATATTTAAATAGTATAAGTATCGATCATATGAAATTGAGCTTTTGTTATGGTGAAATAATACATGTTGAATTTTATGATTCATATAACCTCGTGGCGGCATCGAATATTTTGCCAAATGTTTAAACGATAGTCTTGTGACTAAATTTTCCTGATAGGCTGATTGATTACTCCCTGGCATTCTTGTCTTATTTAGAGCTTGAATCATTTGTTCAGCGTTCCCAATTCCAATTCCATGCCCAAAATATGTGTCATCTTCGAGAACTACGGCATTTTCGCCTCGCCACCAAGGGGTTTCTAGATTAAAATCTGGATTATTAAAGTAGACGACATCCCCTGGTAAGAAATGACTCGTATTAATGTCGTGTATTCCAAGATCAGAATCAGAATGCCAGCTATATAAATAGAGATTTTGGAATAATTGATTAAATAAATGTTCATCAATACTGTTTAGAACGGCATGGTAAAAGATAATTATTATTGCAGTAGCACATTCAAACGCATATAGTGAACTATTTTTGTAAATGTCATGAATGGCATCAGATGGTGCTACATCATCCCTTAATCGGAATCCGCCGGCATTTGTCAATAGCCAATATTGGGGGTTACAACGAGATTTTGCGAAGCTCGCAAACTGTGAATAGCCTTGATTCATGGATTTTGAACTTTTTATGATGTTTTTTCGCAACTTGAGTTCAAACGATAATTCATCCATGGATTGATACGAATAAACGATTGGATCTTTCTGCATTCGTTGAATGATTACACTTTCAATACTATCAGATGGCCACATACCACTTTGTTGAAACTGCATTCCTGCTAGTTGTATCACAATCCTTCACTCCAATCTAAATATCATTTGTAGTATTACCAGCATATTCAACCTTTTTTTGAATGTGTTGTTGAATTACACTATATAATATTAAAGTTGTTTAATTTTAATTCCACGATTGCGCATTACCCAGTCCATGGAGAAATAACAGAATTTTATTCGAATAATTCAAATTAAAAAATCGATTAGAATACCAACTCTCATCGATTTTTTACTATTTTAAATGGTGGCCAAAACAAGAAATGGTTTACACTATTCTTAAACTCTCTCTGTTTAATAGCTATATCTAACTTGCCTCTTTAGTGATAGGGATAAACTATTAAATTGTAACGATAAAAGCTGCCGAACTGACAGCTCTTGTTCTTAAAGGATTGCTACCCTTTAGTCACCATGTATCGCAATATCAGCGATACACCACAGAGAATGAAAGTTTGTTTCTATATCTATAATGTCTTTTGGGTATATTTACAACAATCTTGTCTCAGCATTAAAAAAAATCTTAAAATGCTGGGTCTAGTTTATTTTTGTCTTTTTTAGGATTTTCGAATGTAAACCTTCATGGTAGTTCAAGGGTAGAAATAAATAATTAATCCCAAATTTGTGGTCTATCTATATCCATTGTTCTTATATAATCTAACAATTGTCCTGAGTGAACAGATTCGTGATAAGCAATACGCAATAACATATCCTACAAAGACCCTTTTTCCTTCTTCTATTAACCTACCGCAATAGCTTGATAACTTCATTCTCCAATTTAAATTTAACATATTATTGCAAGAAAATTATAATTTTGATATAAAAAAAGACGAACTACTGAATAATGGCTTATTGAAATCTTGCACCCTTTAGCTGAAGAACGTTTTCTATTATTCTAGCACATACTTATAGAACTTTTTATCAACCTTTCACACTGGATAATTCCCAGGCAAAGCATCAGGTTTCGATTGGACTACGGTAAACCTTACTCTAGGAGGAAGCGCAATTTTTCCTGAAAAGTAGATGTTTAATTTGTTTCATCACGGGAATTAAAAGAATAACCAATAAAAAAATCTATATTATGGAAGGGAGTTTTTTCATTGGGTATGACAATAGAAAAACAAAAAAAGGCAAAAACAGGATTGATTGTTGCTGGAATAATTGCAGGAGCTTCTTCATTAGTTCTTCTGAATAGAAATGCACGCGAGAAAGTAAAAGATACTTCTAAAAACATGAAGGATTCCGTAAACAAATATGCAACAACAATTAAAGAAGATCCAAATGGTACGAAGAATGCTATTATCACTCGTGTTCAGAATGCAACAGAGATTTCCAAAGAGGCAATCAATAAAATACAGGCAATTTTGGATACACAAGTTAAAGATATTAAAGATACAACTAAAAATGTAGTTGAGGAATCAAAAGAAGTGATGTCTTCAGTGAAAGACGCACAAGGTGAATTAGTCGATGTAAAAGATAGAGCAGTAGAGGCAAAGGATCAATTACTATCCGCTAAAGACGACGTAAAGTCTAAAGTTGAGTCCAATAGCAAGGCGACACCAAAGCCAACTTCAGACCATACGATTACAAAGACGCCAGTCAATTAAAAATTACTTTATAAGTTGTAACCTTTTTCAGAACCATTTATTCATTTTCTATTTAACAGGATTTTCAACAGCTACCTTTGAAGAGAATCTTGTGCCCTCTAGCTTCTACTTCCAATAGTACATTTTCTTTTATAAATGTTGTCGCACTAACTGTAGTAATAGCCATTTAACATTTTTCCCATCTCCATTTAGATTTTATATTAATTAAAAACCCTTCTCAGAAGAGAAGGGTTTACAAAGCATACATTCGAGTTTGAAAAGTTCTAAACCACTTTTCAAGCTTTATATTCCTAGATCAGCTATTTATTTTGTAGTTTACTAGGTTTTCCACAGATAAGTGACTAGTATGTTTTATCGAGCCAGTCCCTATCCAAGCGCTACCTTTATGGCAAGTATTACAAAATTATTCTTAGAACAATTAAAATCAGTTGGTGGTGACTCCAGAGCTAGTGACGCTGCCTGACCAATCTTCTAACCACTTTATATACTAAATCCGCCCTAAGTAATACATTTCCTTCTAAACTAACCTGCCCCGTTAGCATAATTAAAAGTTATGATTGTCTTTATTCTTCTTTTGCTTTAAGTATCACTTTTTGAATATAAGGAGCCTTATTCTTTGTATAAGAAACTCTATCAAAACGGTATTTCTCAACCAAATCAACCTTTAGCTGGTAATATTCTTTTAAAACATCTGGATTCTTTCTTAAATAATTTCGAAACAGAATTTGATTGTTCCAGTGTTCACCTTTAAACTTATAAAAATGTAAATGGTGGGTACCAGCTCCCCATTGACCCTTTCTAAAAAAGCGTCTATCAGGAAATTCTTTATGATAAACAAATTCATATCGTATTTGTTTTAATGGCTCAATAAATTTGCTAACTATCTCTAAATCATTTACTCCGATAGCAATATCTAAAATGGGTTTAGCACCTAACCCTTTTACAGATGTACTTCCAATGTGTTCAATTGAGATTACTTCATTGGTCAAATTTTGCTTCAGGTTAACTTTTTCTTTATCAAATTGTTCGGACCAATGTGAGTTATAGTCTTCAACTGTTATTTTCCTATCCACTCTTTCACTCCCACTTAATTAGAAAAAAATTTTATTGTTAAACTTAAACTGCCCCTTTAGTTAAAAAATCTCGCCTTATTGACGATCTCCTTGTTGTATTTAATCATTTACTTCAAAAACTAATTTCTTAAACCTTCTTTGTTATTAAACCTATAGAAAATTATATCCATCTTCACAAAAATGAAGTCCATCATTTTTAATTGCTAATCTATATATCTTTTTTAAATGCACATTTTTCTAAGTAAAAATCTTGCATTTTTTATCAAACTTTATTCTAAAAACAACATGAACTGTGGCTTTAAAATAAAGTTTGATTGTTTTTTTACACCCCTTAAGCGTAAAGGTATTTCAGAATTAATAATAATTGTCCTCATATACCACTCCTAATTGCGATATGAATAATAGCAATTAGTCGAGATCTTTCTTCAACAGTATGTTCGGTAAATATTTACACAATTCTATTTCGAATTGCCTTTTATCCGATGGTTTGAAAAAGGATTAAACAAAAACCAGATTTCGTCTAATATACATATTCCCCCAAAACTAAATTTCCCCCACACTCTCCGCAGTTTTTATGGAAGAGTATATGCTAAGTGCTCCTAATATGCACAGTAGTGCTATGACAAACTCCGGTTTAAGATATAAGAGTGATGAGAAATTTGGTAATTGCATAGTTGCTATAGAGCATATAACTGTTGGTACTGTTGCTCTTTTCCAAATGCCAAAGAAAAAGAGTGGAATGAAACCAATCAGGGTAACAATTAGCGAGCCGATAATCATACTACTAAAATAGGTGGCAACATCCGAACCAGTTGGCTGGCCGTTAATAATAGGAAAAACCTGATCAAGTAAATACGTTGTCAAACCTGTCAATAAAAAGGCAAGAATCGTAGCAAGAAAGACAAATAGTGAGATAAACAGTACTTTTGCCGTAAACAACTTTTTTCGGCTAATCGGATATCCAAAAGAAAGCGAGATCGTTTTATTTTTATATTCATCAATGAAAACTTGATTGATGAGGGATCCTCCAAACAAGATGAGCCCCATTTGTATATACAAATTTAGTTCAATGGCCGCAGCATAGCTCTCGCCAAAAAAAGGCATAACCATTTTTATAAAAAACACAGGACAAAACATAAGAATTACCCAGTAAATGATTATTTCACCAATCACTGAACGCTGATTTAATTTTTTCCATTCTAATCGCATTAATTTAAACATTTTTTTCTCCCCCCTTTATTTGCTCATAAAAATAGTCTTCCAAGGAGCTCGTATGTTTTTGAATCTCTTCAATGCCTATATCATGGAGAATTAACATTTTGGAAATTTTGCTTTGAGAATGAGTCAAATCGTATATCCGAATTCTATTCCCTTGAATGACTTTCAAATTCGAAATATGCAGTTCATTTTCAAGTAAATAAAGCGTTTTTTGTACTTCTGTTGTCAATAACTCGATGTAATCTGTTCGTTGCTTTCTAATATCTTCTAATGTTACTTCATTTAACAAGATTCCATTATCAATGACACCAATCCTGTCTACAACCTGTTCCATTTCTCCTAAAATATGGCTAGAAAGGATAAAGGTTATTCCGTACTCCTTGTTAAGCATTAAGATTAAATCCCTGGTATCTTTTATCCCAATAGGATCTAAACCATTTGTGGGCTCATCTAAAATAATCAGTTCAGGCTTAGTAATAATAGCTCTAGCTATCCCCAGTCGTTGCTTCATTCCTAGGGAAAATTCCTTCACGATTTTATCCTCAATCCCTTGTAAATGGACCATATCCAACGCTTGTTTTATTCCTTTTTCATCATAATATCCTAGATATTCCGAGTGGAGCTTCAGATTTTCTATTGCAGTTAAATGCTCAAAAAAGATTGGATATTCTATAATACTTCCGACTCTTTTTAAAATAAACTTCGAACTCTCATTAAGCCTCTGGCCAAATAATTCGATTTCTCCACTTGTTGGCTTCGTTATTCCACTGAGCATTTTCATAATCGTTGTTTTACCTGCGCCATTCTGACCGAGAAAACCGTAAATTTCTCCTTTATGAATACGAAAATTTATATTTGTTACCAGCTGTTTTCCCTTTGCCATTTTTGTGAGCCCAGTTGTTTTCACAACGCTATTCATACTGATTCCTCCTTTCCTCCATCTATTATCATCATAAGCATTAAAAAGCTCTTTTTTCTGTCGAAATCCTTACAAAATTCTTAAGTTTTTTTGTTAGTCGTAAGAAACTAAAGCCTTGAGGCGAATTGCCTTAGTTCCACTTATGCAAATAGAGGCAGAGGCTGAGACATAACTAAAGTGTTTAACTTTAAGGACGAACAACTTACTCACTTAGCGGAGGAATTATACGTAGACTCCTGTGGGAAGAATATAGGCGAGACACCTAGGTTCGATAGCACAAGAGGGCTCACCAGCCGCTTCTTGATGCGCGAAGTATATTTCTGGAGCGGGTTATTTCCGACAATTATGTTCGGATTTCATCTGGTAAAAACACTTTTGTCCCAGCCTCTATTTACCAAAAAAAGAGGCCATTCTAACTGAACATCTCTTGTGAATAATTATTTAAAATGTAATGCGATGGAATACACACGTAAAGACCGTTTTTTCATAAGGTTTACTACTCAAGTGGATGGAACCTTTCATAGCTTCTATTAAATGTTTTGTAATGCTTAACCCGATTCCACTTCTTTGAAAATCTGAATTTCTCGCATCATCCAGAGTATATAACCGTTCAAACACTTGCTCTTGATGCACCTTAGCGATTCCTTTTCCTTTATCCCAAATATCAATGGCGATATGGTCCCCATCTTCTCGAACTGTTAACCCAAACACGCCGCCATCACTTCCATAACGGATGGCATTTGAGATAAGATTGCTTAAGATTCTGTTTAATGCCTCTTCATTACCAAGAATGTAATAGTATTGTTCTGGAATGGTCACTTCCACCTGAAGATTTTTAGATTGAAGCATATCATAAAAATCTAGGACATTTTTCCTGCAAATTTCATTAATAGAAATCCTACTTAAAGGGAATGGATAATCCCCAGAATCAAGTTTAACAAGGTCAAAAAATTGATTGAGCTGCGCTATTACATTAAGTGTTTTTTGATGAAGACGAGAAGTAACCTGGTACTGTTCTTCTACACTCATACTTTTGTCTATAGTTAATTTCTCGACATAACCTAAAATGACTGTTAATGGGGTCTTCAAATCGTGAGACATGTTAGACAGCATTTTTCTTAAGCTGTCTTTAGTTTTTAGATAATCTGCAATCACTTGTTGATTGTAATCTAAAAGACGGTTAATTTGAATGAGGAATTGTTTAATGTTTTTCTGATTGGTTTGTAATAGCACTTTTTCAGTCGTCTTCTGATCAATAATATCTGAAAGTTTATTTCGTATGTCGTTCAGATCTCTATCTAGTTTTCTCCTAAAATAATATTGCACGCCAATAATCACAAACGAAACAACTATGATTATACTTAATAAAAGGACCATAAGTTATTCACCTAATTTATATCCGATTCCCCATATTGTCCGAATGTACTCTGGATTGGACGGTTCGTCTTCTATTTTTCCCCGAAGTCTTCTAATATGGACGTTAATCACATTTTCATTGCCATAATAGTCATCTTCCCAAATGAGATGGTAAATTTGCTCCTTGGTAAATACCCTGTTCTGATTGGTCATAAATAGTTTCAAAATATGAAATTCCTTAGATGTAAGCTTTACAGACTTCCCATTAACTCGCGCTAAAAAGTTTTTTAAGTCAAGAGAAAGCGCTTTAAAATAAAGGATAGTTGAATTAGTCCCATTCTCTGAAGGAAGATATTGTGTAGCCCTTCGAATGGCAGCATGTACCCTGGCTGTTAGTTCTAGCATAGAAAAAGGCTTGCTAATATAATCGTCTGCACCAAAACCAAGACCTAACGCTTTATCTATATCACTCCCTTTTGCTGAAATGATCAAGACAGGAATTAAACTTGTTGTTCTTACCTGCTTAAGAAAATCTAACCCACTTAGTTTAGGCAGCATTAAATCAAGTAAGATTAAATCAACCTCATTTTTCTTAAGTAATTCCAGTGCCCCCTCTCCATCAAATGCAGTAATTACTGTAAAATTCTCCTGCCCCAAGTGATTACTAACCAATTCACTAATATCTTTATCATCCTCAACAAGCAGAACAGTCTTTTGCATATTTTCACTTCCATTCTTTTGTACAAATATTATAAAATTTAATAAAAAACAATTTCGATACTCAATCAAAAACTCCTTCTTATGCCATAAAATGGTCCGAAATAATTAATTTTTGCGCGTAAAAAGAAAAGATTTCCTAACATACATTGTATAAATAAGAACAGTTAATGACCGTATAAAATTCCCTGTAAATGGTTGTTGATTATAGGAGAATATCAAAATATAACTTATTAAGCCAAAGCCTAATGAGTATATAATCATCATCCAAAACCCCATTTTTTTAAACTCATATAACCCTATACAATGATAAGAGAACCAATCGCCGCTATAAATTTAATAATCTTTCTGGCATATTTGGTAGACCAAACCTATCTGATATTCCCAATGGATTAGCTTCTACTTCAAAGAATATTGCTGTTGCAATCAAGACAACTGAACTGAATATATAGAAATAACTAATTGAAGATACTCCTAATGGTCTTTTCAAATTTCTCTCCCACCCTGAACAGATAAATTTAACCCATCCTCTTCTAGCCTGATTTAACTCAATAAATAAGCACTTTAATATTGGCGAATATTTCGAAAATAATATGAGTATTTCATGCGAAACAAGACGACCAAATTACTGACCCTTTGGTGCAATAAGAAAAATACAGCTGCCATTCGTTCTCATTTTAAATTCTTGCACCATATAGTTGAAGAAGAACTATTAGATTTCACAATTCTGCCTAGTAACATTATTTTTGTTCGAACATAATACTAATAATATAAAGCTAGAAAAAAGCCCTGTCCCAATTGCTAAATACGAATATTCTATTCCCAACCATACATTACGAGAAAAACACAATATCCCAAGGTGCTCCTCTAATCACCGATTTTATTGCAAGTACAATTGGTGTCAATATTAATGCAGCTCCATCATTGGCAAATAACGCACAACAATGCACCTAAAATACCATAGACGAACATTATAATTCCATTTTCCTTTGCAAACCTTGCCATATGTGGAGCTGCCCACTCAAACAAACCAATTTGATTCAATATAAATGTAATAAGGATGATCGCAACAAACGATAATGTTGCATTCCACGTAATGTCTATTACTTCTAAAACATCACTACTACTCCTACTAAAAGAGCAATGATTGCTCCAGCACAGGCAGACCAACCGATATTTAAGCTTTTAGGTCCAGTTCAAATTCTAAAAGCTCATAAGTTTATGACAAACAATGATTTTATATTCCGCTAATTTTCTGTGTAGTTATCACGCACCTGCATTAGGGGCCACGTCATATTATACAATCTCCGTCACTAATACCATGTAGAACAGCATTAGTGACGGAGATGCTTTTTCAAAAAAGGAACTTAAGAGTGATATTTTGAAGACATTATTATTGGAGAACATTTTAACAGCAATGGGTATTCAGCCTAATGATAAGCAAAAAGGTATACGGATCAAGACGGTCACTTATGACAGATTTGAAATTAGCAGTCATACTTTATATTTTCGTTGGAACAATAGAGAGGTGCCTGTTAAATCTATAAAGAATTACAAGAATGTTTTCATCGTTACGGATACACCATTTTCTCATATGAAAAAATTAAAACCTGAGCAAATCATTATGGTAAAGGACCTCAATGACACTTTCTTTAAATTCACTTCATATTACAGGCATCTGTTTAACATCCCTGTAGTCGCCATTACTGGTACATGTGGAAAAACGACTACCAAAGAAATGCTAAAACACATTTTGGAAGAAAAAACAATGTCCAGGCAACGATATCCAGTAAAAATGCCAGATATTACAACCTTCCTTATTTAATGGGAATTGATGACGATACGGATATTGCAGTGTTTGAAACAGCCGTATCTTCAAAAGGGGATATGACGGAATTAGGTAAGTATTTTTACCCGACGATTGGGATTATGACCATTGATGTGGATCATACGGATGAATTAAAATTTGATGATTATATAGCAGAAAAAGCAAAAATAATGGAAGGCATGAACAATCAGGGGACTCTCATTCTAAATATGGACGACCCATACCTTTCCCCTATCGATACTTCTCAATTTAAGGGAGATATTATAACGTTTGGAAAAGACAAGGATGCTATTTTTAGGATTACAGACTATCAATTTGATTCATCCGGCATGACTTTTTGGATTGAATATAAGCAAAGTGAATATAAAGGTTATATACCGGGTCTTGGTGAGCATAATGTATATAATGCATGCGCTTCAGCAGCCGCCGCTGCAATTTTAGGGGTGGATTTTCGCTATGCTTTAAAGAGATTATCTACTTTTTATCACTTGAGTTCACATTTTCAAATAATTGAAGGACGAAAGCAAATTACGTTGGTGGATGATACTTGGAAGTCAAATCCTGCTTCCTTAAGAGAAGGCTTAGAAACATTATGCAGGATAGCTTTGCCATCCCAAAGGAAAATTGCTGTACTGGGAAGAATGGCAGCACTGGGACGATATGCTGATGAAGAATACGAAAAGGCAGGGCATCTACTCGGTGATTTGGGGATCGACGTTCTCATCACCAAAGGATTCATTGCAAAAGAATTTGTAAAGCCAGCTATAGAGGCAGGAGTAAATCCAAATAATGTTTATCATTTTTCAGATGTAGATGAAATGAAGGTGTTTTTTGATTCATTTTTGATCCCAAATGATATTGTTTATTTCAAAACGGCGGGAGTGACTCAGAGATCATTGAAGATGTCATCAAATATTTAAGAAGTTAATGGATAGATTATAAGAGACATTTGAAAAGACATGTGAAAAATCTGAAGTGTTAGACAGGTTATTTTATTAGGAAGCATGATGGGCATGGGTTCGATATTGTATAGGCTCATGCCTTTTAGTTTTGCCTTAATCCGTTTATTATATAGTAATCGATGGAATATTAAAAATTGCCGCTGTTTCTCTGATAGACGTCCCTCGTTCGTTCATGCAGCTAAATACGTCTAGTTTATACTCTACAGAGTAGGTTGTATAGTTTTTTCGAAATACAACCTCACCAAAAAGTTCATAGTGTTTAACCCATTGATTAATGGTTACTATGATGTACACCAATAGACCGAGCAATATCTAAATCACTTTCACTTCGGTTTAAATATCGCTTTACTGCTTGTAGTTTTTCTTTAGTAGAAAATTTAGCCATACAAAAACTGCACCTCCAATTACTAATTGTGTCTAACAATTGGGGTGCAATTTATATTTTACTGATCGCCTTGTATAACTCTTGCGCCATTTACTTTAAGTATAATAATTCATAATGCTTCTTTGTAACGAACAACATATGGTGTAAGTAAAAAACCAGTAATCCCCACAAGAACTCCTATACCAGCCGACAAAAAGATGTTATCGGATGGAGAAAGAATATTACCAAATATCCATATCGGCAAAATACTCATAGCTATAATTGCACTTTTTCCAAAATTAGTTATCTTATGTGTAGTACGACAATTGTCGCATTCAATTGCTTTATACATCCAAAAAAACGATTTAAAGATTTTGCTCCAGTTGAAATTAACAAATTGTAGTTTCGCCTTTAATGAAATCACCGTTTTGGTCATCAATTTGGTCAACTCGATTCTCACAGTTTTCCCTATTTTCCCACTCAACAATATACTTACCTCTTTTGTGACTTACTGATATTATTTTAACTTCCCCTATTTCCCCAGTGTGGTCTTCAATAACTCTTGCTTCTACTTCTTCCTCAGTTATTTTCAGACTCGAATTTTCACAGCCATTGGCAATAAACAGCATAAATGCAAATAAAATTAAAAACCATTTTTTCCATTTTTCCTTCCCTTTTTGAATCTCCTTACTAACCTGCCACTTTAGTACAAAACTACATAAAATAGCATTAATCCTTTTAGAATAAACGCACCAGTTCACCAGTTACTTCAATAAGGAATTAATCTGGAACGTATAATTGATTTATTTGAAATAAATGAATAGCCAATAGTTAAAAAGTACAAGCATCTTTTTAGATTTGGAATACATTGAATATTATTCAGGGATATGGGGGTGAAACGATGAAAAAACCTTGGTTTAACGATTCTTGTATTAGTGAACAGGAAGTTCGTTTAAGTAATGCCATGCGTTTAGTTTGGGAACAACATGTGTACTGGACAAGAATGACAATCAATAGCATTGCCTTTAGTTTACCTGATGTAGGCGCTGTTACCGCACGTCTACTTCAAAACGCTACAGATATGGGCAATTTACTAGAGCCTTTCTATGGAAATAGAATAGCCGCAAAGTTCAGCAGTTTAATCAGGGAACATCTGGTAATTACTGCGGAACTTGTTGAAGCCGCAAAAGCAGGAAATCAAAAAGCTGTTGCAGCTTTAAAGCGAAGAGCGTTCGCAAATGGAGAAGAAAATGCTGAATTCCTAAGTAGAATAAATCCATTTATATCAAGAGATGAATTCCAAGAAATGTTTTTCGAGCATCTGGAACTTACTATAAAGGAAGCAGTATTTATACTCCAAAACAATTTTAAATCAAGCATTGCTGTGTTTGATAAAATTGAAGCGGAAGCTTTACAAATGGCGGATACAATAACGAATGCAATTGTGAAACAATTTCCCAGAAAGTTTCAATATAAGAGTTGCTAATAGCACCATAAAATAATTAATGGCACTAATTTCAGTGCCTTTTTATGTAGTTTTTGTGATTTCAAATTGAACTAAACTACCCGTTAGCCATTCAAACTTTTTCAACTAAAACTGTTTTTCTAATACAATTAGTTGACTGGATTAAACAGCATAATTGCACCCATGTTGCCATGGAAAGTACGAGTGTTTACTGGAAACCTATTGTGAATTTACTTGAGGCTGAAGATATTGAGGTTCTAGTTGTGAATGCCCAACATATGAAGGCAGTCCTAGGACGTAAAACAGATTTCAAAGATGCAGAATGGATTGCCAAACTTCTTCGTCATGGACTCAAAAGTTAGTTATATTCCAGATCGAAATCAACGAGAACTACGTGAACTAGTTCGATATTGCATGAGCATTATTGAAGAGCGTGCTAGGCCTTTAAGTACAATACTTCACAATTTTATACGTTATTCCAACACAAAGGTGATGCCCTATTTAAGCATCGCACCCGTTATTGTTAAGTTATATCCGCAAATATCGCATCAAATTGGGTTTCACTATAGTCTGGTCTACTAAAATGAAGTAGGCCTAACATATTGCTCTTTTGCTTTGAATGTAATGTCTATTTCCACCTCTCTAATTTATGAAGGTTTTTTACAAACATTCCTGCCAAAAACTTCGGAAACCCCATTTCGATGCATTTATCTTTTACAAACAGTTTCATTTCATCTACAGAAAAGTCCTTTTGAATGAATTCTCCTTCTTGATAACAATGCTTACAAAACATTGAACTTTTATCTAAATTCTTCTCCGTACCACGGTCTTCTATTTTCTTTAATGGCATGGCACAGCTTTGACATTTTTTATATTCTTTCATACTATCACCTCATATTATGCTTCAATTCAACTTGTATTGGTTTTATAAATTTTATTACTCTTTTTAGTTGAGGAGCTGTAAGATATTTTTCTCTTTATCGTAACTTTCAAAAATTCCTCTCATGTAATGACACAACATTCAAAAAAACATTTCTAGGAAAAGACGATCGTTTAGATGTCCGACTTGGTGAACTTTTGCACAAGTTAATTTAAGTACAATATTTTACAAATTTAGATATACTTTATCAACTCTACCTGAATTTTTTCTGACTCTTCTACATAAAGATCAAGAAAACCATAATTAATAACAGGATGTTATGTTACTCATTGTTTTTGCGCTGGGTTTTACATCTGCTTTGTAAATTCTAATTGGATTACTATCTAACTTAGACTCAATCATAACTGACTCACATTTAGAACAAATTTTATCCACTACTACACCTCTTAATATGGTAAATCCACATCTTTTCTGATTACTACTCAATAATAGCATAATATTCAAATAATATTTCCGTAGAAAAGAGACGACCGTTTCAATGATCGCCTTGTTTAACTATTGCTCCATATAGTTTAGGTGCATTATTTCGCTAACTATAGGATTATTAACATGATAGGTATTTTTAATAAAGGCAAAGTTCTAATGTATTTTTTTAACCTTTTTAGTCTTGATTAAACCACAGTGGATCTTTGTCATCAACATCGCCATTATAATTGATTAAAATCTCATCTCCTGCTTTTATATCTGTGAAAGCATAGAAGTTGAATGTGTGATCACTAAAACTAATTTCATAAACTGCATTAGGTTGATAAGAATGGTTAAACAGCATTCCATAACCAAGAAGGATTGCAGAATGATTTATTCCATACTCAAAAGCGTAATCAGCTAGTATGGTTTGCTCGATGTATTGATGCTGATCGTTTGGATAAGAAATAACAGGTGCTTCATGTAAAAGTTCTCCTTTTTTGATATCACACGTAGCAAATACCCCTCTATTAAATTCTCCATCACTTATTGAAGATGTTTTTATCTCAATCATGTTGTTCGCCTACTCACTTTTAAAATATTCTTTCTAACTGTAACATAAATTTTAACATTGAGCCCTTTTTATTAACGAAAGAGACTTTCCAATATGGAACCAAGACAGTGTTGGTGGGAGTTTTCCGCTAACCTTACCCCTTAGCATAGAAGCTACTCCCCTTGTTATAATAATGCACCAGTTAGCTTAAATCTCATTACACCTTTACTTAATAAATTCAGCCTTAAGTAAGAAAGCAACTTCATATTCTCGCGACTCTTCCAGTTGAGCCTCAGCATCTTCATAAAACTCTGTGGTAAGTGAACTCATAACACTTTCATCATTAGAGTGATACGATTTGGCAAGGAGAACCTGTTTATGAGATAGGTTGGAGTGTTTTAGCTGCATATCAAGGCAAAGGGATAGCGACAAATGCAACAGCTACAGCCATTGCTAATATTAATTCTGAAAAGAAGCATAGTTTCATTCACGCTTTCCCAAAAATCACCAACCCCGCTTCTTATGTAATTTGTCGCAAGCTCGGTTTCTCGCTTATTGGTGAATGTGATTTTGAATATCCCATTGGTAGTTTCATACGTTGTAATGACTGGGTATTAGCAGTTGGTGAAAAGTGAATACTAAATTAGTGAAGAAATTTGATAGCCTATTTAACCATATTAGATAAACTACCTTCAAAGCCCAAAAGGAGTATATTCCTTTTGGGCTATTCCTAAAAAATATCCCAAAGATTGGAATACCTTGTTGAACTAACCTGCCCCTTTAGTTCAAAAGGCATCATCCCTTAGAATATTATACTGGATGACTTTAATCCTTAAAGTTTATTCTTGATTAATTGCACTTTCATCGATATAAGCAACTTCCCATAAATGACCGTCTAAATCCTGAAACCCCCTTATATACATAAACCCATGATCTTGAGGCTCACTAAAAGATTTACCACCAGATGACAATGCCTTATTTACTATCTTATCCACTTGATCCCTACTTTCAGCTGAAAAGCTGAGAATTGCTTCGGCAGAAGTAGTAGTATCCACAATTTCCTTCTTACTAAATCCTTTGAAACGTTCCTCAATCATTATCATAGCAAAGATATTCTCACTGATGATCATACAAGATGTGGTCTCATCTGAGAATTGTGGGTTGAACTCAAAACCAAGCTCCTTGAAAAAATTGGTGGACTTATTCACGTCTTTTACAGATAAATTGATAAAGATATTTTTGGATGTGAATGCCATTTTTATTACCTCCTGTGAAAATTACTGGCAAGAAAGCCATGTCATTTAAGTTTTTCATTGAATGTCGCTAAATATTCCACTTTTCTTTAAGTACTTTATTCATTAAATAACCTATTACATAGAATAAGCGTATTTCTTATTCTGAAAATGCACCAGAGAGTTTAAGTGTAAACTATCCCAATACTGGTTATGGAATTTAAAGAGGCGACTTATTTTGATCAAAGTCACCTTTAATTTAACTCAAGTATTTTTTTTAGATTTGGTTTTTGTATATTGGTTTACTCTCTTACAGCAGGTGGTCCAAATTTATTATCTTGAAAGTCTTGAAAAGCCTCTCTGATTCCTGGCTCCGTTTTCGCTATAAATGGTCCACCCATAACAAATCTTCCCTAATAGGAACTCCAGAATAGATCAATACTTTTGATCGGCTTGTTCCTTTTATCTTCAACTCACTTGGATTATTTTTTTCATTAAATGTAGTGGTGGCTGGACAGGTCTTCTTTATCTTTGTATTGTTTTCTCCAAATTCCATTTCACCAGTTAGCGAAAGAACTCAAAGTCCTTCCAACTGGTTCAAAAGGTGTTCACAAAGACTTTTATGAATTGATTGCACCGAAATGCAAGAAAAATTCGTTCTTTCATGGTAGTTTAATAACTTCAACAAAAAAGTGCATTAATCCTTATTCGATCAATGCAACCGACTGATGAAGATCACACATAAAGGTAAATCAATTTCTTAATCTCTTTTCTTTAGTTCTAATTATCTCGTTCCAAATCTTTTAGCTGATCTAATGCGCGCACGCTCAGATTCTACCTCTCGATTACGAGGCTCCGCACTGGTCTCCAACGTTTTCAATAAATTACTTGTGACTTTAGCTATTTCATTGATTGCTTGATTAAATGCCTCTTCGTTAATCTTTGATGGTTTGTTATAGCCTGTTATCTTTTTGACGAACTGTAGAGAAGCCGCATAAATCTCTTCATTGGTAGCTGGTGGATCAAAATTATATAATGTTCTAATGTTTCTGCACATAAGATTCTCCTATTTGTTTTCGTTCTAACCATAAGTCCATATACATTGATTCTATTATTTTATTATGTAGGACACTTTGATATTATCATAACATTCCTTGTTCCACTAACCTGCCCCGTTAGCTTTATAGCATATTACAATTTTAACATTGAATTCCATCAGTTCACCCAATAAATATTCAAATAATTATTTTATTCAGCCATTTGGATATGCTTGTTTTAAAACTAATTGGGGAGTGATTCTATTTGTTATTATCAGAAGCTGCTAGATCTTATGAGGCAGATAAGAGAATCGAGGGATTTTCATCTCAAACTTTAAATACTTATCGACTTCAAGCAAAGTTATTAGTTAACTATTTAAAAATTGTCAAAATGAATGATATTACAACGCCGCAACTAAAAGAATATTTAGCTCAATCAAGTAAAGACTTAAAGCCTATCTCATCGGATAAGATTTATCCGATCCTTTTTTTTCGATGGTCCCACGAGGAAGGTATCACCTAGAGTAATCCTGCCAGCAAAATTAAGGAACCAAAAGTCGGCAAACGCATTCCAAAATTCCTCACTGATTAGGTAAGCTATTCAATCCATAATCGAACAGCTTACCTAAAACTTACCCCTTCACTTTTAAAAGTCGTAGGGCATTTAAAATTACGATAATAGCAGCACCTGTATCGCTAAGCACAGCCATCCAAAGTGTCAGCCATCCCGGAAATATGAGGACTAATGCTATAAATTTTACAATTAACGAAAACCAGATATTTTGCTTGATAATCGCTAATGCTTTTCTACTTAGTTTAATGGTATGTGGTAATTTTTCCAGATTATCCGCCATTAAAACAATATCGGCAGTCTCCATTGCCGTATCCGTTCCTACGCCACCCATTGCAATCCCTAAATCTGCAGTTGCAAGTGCAGGTGCATCGTTTATTCCATCGCCAACCATGGCTACCTTGTGACCTTCACTTTGTAATTGTTTAATCGCATCTACTTTGTCTTCTGGCAATAGTTCTGCAAAATAACGATTGACATTCGTTTCACTTGATATCATTTTGGCCGTACCTTTATTATCACCAGTTAACATGACAAGTTGATTTACACCAACTTGTTTCAGTCCATTTAATGCTTTTACTGTAGTAGAGCGAATAGTATCGGATACAGAGATAATCCCCATGATTTCCTGTTGAGTACCGATAATCACTACTGTTTTCCCTTGACTTCGTATCTCTTCTACCTTAGACCTTACATCAGCTAAAGATATTTCCAGATCTTCAAACAGTTTTAGATTACCAGCATAATGAACTTCTCCATTGACAGTTGCTTGAACACCCTTACCGACTATATTTTTAAATAACTCTCCGTTTTTTGCCTGAATTCCCTTATCTTTCGCATATTCAACAATCGTTTTTGCGATTGGGTGTGTGGAGTAATCTTCTAATGTTAACGCTAGTGATATTAATTCGTTTTCTGAAGTAGTTAACGCTTCAACACCGGAAACTTTTGATTTTCCTTCTGTTAATGTACCTGTTTTATCAAACGCTATCGCATTAATAGCACCTGCTTTTTCAAGAAAGGTTCCACCCTTTATTAAGACACCATTTTTAGCAGCGTTTCCGATAGCAGAAACAATTGCAACAGGAGTAGATATAACCAATGCACAAGGACAGGCAACTACTAATAATGCAAGACCTTTATAAACCCATTCTCCCCAAGTACCAAACCCTAAAAGTGGAGGCAGAACAATTACAACTAATGCTAAAACGAAAACAATTGGTGTATAGATACTGGCAAACTTATCAATAAATGCTTGAGTTGGAGCCTTTTGCTCTTGTGCCTCCTCAACTAAATGAATGATTTTGGCTATTGTCGTATCTTCGACTAACTTGATGACTCTGATTTCAATAGAACCACTTTCATTAATTGTTCCTGCATATACAGTATCTCCGATTAATTTATCGACTGGGATTGACTCCCCAGTGATAGGTGCCTGATTAACGCTAGTTTCGCCCTGGATGACTTCACCGTCTAATGGGATTAGATCACCGGGTTTAATAACAACAATCTGGCCAATTGATACTTCTTCTACTGGTTTTTTAACTAATTCTGAACCAACTTTAATCCATGCTTCGGATGGTGCTAAATCCATTAGATTACGGATAGATTTTCTAGTTTTTTCAATGGATCTATTTTGCAAGGCATTACCCAGAGCAAATAACCATACTACGGTTGCACCTTCAAACCATTCTCCAATCAATGCAGCTCCAATTGCTGCTGCGGACATTAGAACATTCATGTCTAACGAACGACTTTTTATAGCATAATAGGCACTTTTTACAGGTTTATAGCCACTTATAACGATAGCAATAGCATATAGAATGCTGGTGATTAATAAAGATACACCATTATAAGAACCAATAAAACCAAGTGCAATTAAAACACCAGAGAAGGTAATTAAACCATATCCTTCTTTGTTTTTCGAAGTATCTGTAGCTTTATTGCTATTAGTAATTAGTGAAGCGTTATAACCGAGTTTAGATACTTCGGAGACAATATCATCTACACTATTTTCATGCTCCACTTTCATTTTTCCAGTTGAAAAATTAACAGTAACTGTATTAACTGTTGGAATCGTATTTAAATGATTTTCAATACTTTTAGCACAACTACTGCAGTCCATTCCTACAACATCGTAAGACCTAACATTTCTATTTTGTATTGGTTCAGCAATATAGCCGAGCTTTTGAACTTCACTTTCTATACTGTCAAGAGACAATGCGTTGCTTCCGATGATCTGCAATTTCGCAGTATTGTAATTTACCTTTACCTCTTGAATGTCAATTAAGTTATTTAAACCTTTTTCTATCGTTAGAGCACAAGAAGGACAATCCATCCCGTGTATTCGATATTCGACCTTTTCACCCTTAACAGATGTCGCTTTAATGTTAGGTATTTCCTTAATTTCATTACTACAACAACTTGATGTCTTAAAGCTGTTATCATCTTCTTTGCTACTGTTACAAGACTTTATCTCTAAATCTTTCTTTGGTTCATAGCTACAACAATCGTTAATAGTATTGCCATTTACATTCTTAGGTTGGTTACTACAACAAGATGAATTTGTTTCAGTAATTGCTATTCCCTGAAATGAATTTTGACTGCTGCAACAACTGTTCTCCTCTTTTGTTGCAGCCTTTTCGCCATTACTATTGCAACAACCTTTATTATCTTCAATAGTTTTCAATTCTTCATTAGGACTACCGCAGCACTTATCTACCATTCATTCCACCCCATTAATCTATATGGTTTTCACAACAAGCAATATTATTTTCAACATCTTCAAGCACTACATCGAACATGGTTAATAAATCACGTACCAGTTGATTACGCACACGGTAATATACATATTTGCCATCTTGTCTCCCTACAATAAGCCCACAGCCTTTTAAGCACGCCAGATGCTGCGATATGTTTGATTGATTGCCGTTTAGGTCATCAACAATTTGGGATACTGTTTTTTCCTCTTCTTTAATACTTTCGAGTATTTGAATTCTCGTTTTATTTGAAAAGCCATGCAAGAACTTCACCTTTGTATCAATATCAACTTTTTTCATGTGATAACCACCCTTATATTAGAAATCACTAATATGTTTGATATTATCATATTAGCAATTACTAATATGTGTGTCAAATTTATATTTGTTAGAATTATTAGAACAATCTTTATTTATCATTTATATTTAAAAGTTTGATGGTAAAATGAAATTTACATAAGAATAGGTAGGTGTTTTGATGAAAAGTAATAATTCACCATTTAAATTTGTTGGACTTATCACATTAGTTATAGTGGCTTTAGTAATTGCTTTGGTCGTTATCAATAAAAATAATGCTGAATCAAACGAAGAAATCACATTTGATAAACAACCACCAATTGGTGGACAACCTAAATTAGGTGATTCAGATGCCCCTGTAACCGTAGTCGAATTTGGTGATTTTAAGTGTCCTTCATGTAAAGCATGGGGAGAAAATATTTACCCACAATTAGTAAGTGATTATGTTGATACAGGGAAGGTTAAATTTTCATTTATTAATGTTTTATTTCACGGTGAAGAATCAGAGTTAGCGTCATTAGCTGCAGAATCTGTATATAAACAAAACCCTGATTCATATTGGGAATTTCATAACGCACTCTTTAAGGAACAACCAAGTGAGAACCATGACAGCAGTTGGGTTACAATTGAAAAGATACTTGAAGTAGCTAGTGGTGTGTCAGGTATTGATACAGATAAATTAATCAGACATTGAAAG